>JALOMO010000132.1 GCA_025455395.1 Bacteroidales bacterium | reverse complement strand
GAAGTTGCTGCACCAGGGCATGTTGAAGCCTGCCTGAAGCATGGCATTGACATGGTTTGGCTGGGCGCACGTACAGTCTCAAACCCGTTCAGCGTTGATGAGATCGCCAGGGCATTGCAAGGCACATCACTGCCTGTGCTGATTAAGAATCCTCTTGGTCCCGATGTGGAACTCTGGCTGGGAGCAATAGAGAGGATTTATGATGCAGGCCTGCGCAAAATTGCCGGAGTGCACAGAGGTTTTACCCCCTACGAAAAAGGAAAATACCGGAACATACCAAAATGGGAGCTCGCAATTGAGCTTCGCAGCCGCGTTCCTTCATTGCCTGTCATTTGCGATCCGAGCCATATGTCAGGCAGAGCTGACATGGTACCCGCAACAGCACAGAAGGCTCTCGACATGAATATGGCCGGACTGATGGTAGAGGTTCATCATGACCCTCAGCATGCACTGAGCGATCGTGTACAACAGCTTGACCCTGAGTCATTTGAAAAGATGATGGAAAACCTTGTCTTCCGTCAGACAACATCAGACGACCTGGGTTTCCGAAACCAGCTTGAGGAACTCAGGGATCAGATTGATTCAATAGACCATCAGATTATAGAGCTTCTGTCAGCGAGAATGAAGATATCGGGCAAAATGGGGGAGTATAAATGCAGGAACAACGTCACAATCTTTCAGCTGAACAGGTGGCTGGAGATACTGGAGACGAGGGTGCAGCACGGCGTAAGCGAGGGGCTTGACAGAGAATTTGCCGAGAACCTGGTGAAGGTGATCCATGAAGAGTCAATCAGGTGTCAGGAAAAGGTGATGGATCAGTTACGACGCACCGGCGGTTGTCCCGGTTCGGCCGAAGAGGGTGAAGAGAAATGAGATAAGCACATACGCCGCAATTATCAACGGGGCTGCCGCTAAACGGAAGATTATGACAAGCAGCAGGCTAACAGCAATGAACAGATAGCGTTCCTCGTTGCCCGCTATTGCGACATGGGTGAACTTGAGTGAGAACATCCTCAGGTTTATAAGCATCATAATGGCCAGAAAAACCGGGAGCGTTTTAAGAAACACGGGCGACTCAATAAGTGACTGGCAAACTTTACTGTCACCGTATTTCGCAGCAAGCACAAGTGACACCACGGTAAATGCACTCGCAGGTGTTGCCATTCCTTTAAAGCTGGATGACTGTGTTGTGTCATTGTTGAATTTTGCCAGTCTGAGAGCTGATGCAACAGGGATAAGACCTGCAACCAGTACAGACGAAAGAACTGGGAAACCTGTATCACCCAGGAGATTGAAAACGATAGCTCCCGGGGCAACACCGAAGGTAATCACATCAGCAAGACTATCAAGCTCTTTTCCTAAATCGGAATAGGCATGGAGAAAGCGTGCTGCCATGCCATCCGCAAAGTCAAATACCATTCCGGCCATAATGAGAAAAACTGCATATCCGATGTAACCCTGTGAAGCATAAATAATTGCTGCGAATCCTGACAGAAGGTTAAGCATTGTGATTGAATTGGGTATATGCTTTCTCATTTCTTTTGAATAAATAATGCCACTAAATTACAATAATAGACAGAACTATTATTTGTTTATTTTTGCACCTGAGCTATGAGAGATCTTACAAATATCAAGATCGCTGTCGATTTTGACGGAACCATTGTTGAGCACGACTATCCTGCAATTGGCAAAGAGGTACTGTTTGCCTTTATTACCTTGCGTGAGCTTCAGAAGAGGGGTGCCCTGCTTATCCTATGGACTTACCGGACCGGGCGGGAGCTTCAGGAGGCTGTTGATTATTGCCGTTCCAACGGCATCGAGTTTTACGCCGTGAACCGCAATTATCCCGAAGAGCAATGGAATGCAGATACACCGCGAAAGATCAATGCTGACATATTCATTGATGATAAGAATGTGGGTGGTTTTCCAGGCTGGGGTGAGGTTCTCAATATGATCGATCCCTGGACTGACAGAGAGGAAGAGGCAATGCGGGCTGTGAAGAAACGGCGTTTTAAACTATTTGGATAAAGGTAACTGCCATCAGATGAAAAGAGTTTCGGTTTTTTGTTTTCTGATAATACTGCTATTGATTTCTGCCATCTCCTGCTCGGGCTCTTCGCAGAGGAAGAAACAGGTAACAGGCAATGACAGCGCTGTGAAGGAGGGAGAGGTGCTCCCTTCAAAGAGGCTCATCGAGGTGTTGTCACCGGCAGACAACTCTACAATAAGTTGCGCTGAAAAGATCATCTTCTCTGTTGCTGAGGCTGCTGCCAACAGCCGGACTGACTCGGTGCAGGTATGGGTGAATGGCAGGCTGAATAAAACGATTTTCGATCTGCCGGCAACCCATGAGATTCCGCCAGCGGGTATCCCCGGCAGGCTTTCTATAAGGGCTGTGGCCTTCTCCTCCTCATCCATGCCACAGACAGTCACCCTCTTTGTCTCACTTCTCTCTGACATCAATCCAGTCACATACCGCTACCGTGTTATAAACTCTTATCCGCATGACAGGAGGGCATATACCCAGGGGCTGGTCTATGATGACGGTTTCTTTTATGAGGGCACAGGTCAACAGGGTGAGTCATCACTCAGGAAGGTGGAGGCTTCGACAGGTAAGGTCATCAGTCAGGTAAACCTTGATGCTTCATTCTTTGGCGAGGGGGTTGCTCTTCTTGATAATCGCATTTACCAGCTTACTTGGACAACCAAAGTGGGGTTTGTATATGACAGGGAGACATTCAGGGAGATAAACAGGATATATTACCAGACACAGGGGTGGGGTCTTACTACGATGGGAGACAGTCTTGTCATGAGCGACGGAACGAATGTCATCTGGTTTCTTGACCCTGACTTCAATGTTCTCTCATCTGTCGAGGTATGGGATAACAAAGGCAGAGTTGACAATCTCAATGAGCTCGAGATGATCGAAGAGGAATTATGGGCTAATATATGGCAGACTGACCGCATAGCGCGTATTGATCCCCGGACGGGTAAGGTACTGGGTTATGTTGAGCTTGGTAATATTCTTCCGCGTGAAGAGCGATCACCTGAGACTGATGTGCTCAATGGTATTGCGTGGGATCCGGTTAAGAAAAGGATCTTCGTTACCGGTAAATTATGGCCTAAGCTTTATGAGATAACTGTCACGGCGCAATCAAGGAATTAGCCATCTGATCATAGCCTGCTGGCCACTGCAGACTGCCCGCCCGGCATTTCTGATTCTATTCAGGGCATGTTGAAAACATGTTCATAACCACAAAAAAAATGTTTACAATTACGAACTTCATCAGTCGTTCCGGCATAGGCATATATTGTAAATTTGAAACTCATTAAAAAAAGGAAAAAGGGAAGTTATGGGAAGGATCATTGCACTGGCAAATCAGAAGGGAGGAGTAGGAAAAACGACTACAGCAATCAATCTTGCTGCCAGCCTGGCGGCACTGGAAAAGAAAGTACTCATCGTTGATGCCGATCCTCAGGCGAATGCTACATCAGGAGTAGGAATAGATACCAAGCAGGTCAGGGTTACAATTTATGATTGCCTTATTGATGGTGTCAATCCGCTGGAGGCAGTTATGCCTTGCAACATTGACAACCTTTCAATTATTACCTCAAATATTGACCTCGTTGGAGCTGAGATCGAGATGCTCGAGAGGCCCGAAAGGGAGAAGACTCTCAAGAAGGTACTTGCCAATATTTCATCAGAATATGATTATATACTCATAGATTGTTCACCTTCACTTGGCCTGCTAACGGTCAATGCTCTCACGGCAGCTGATTCAGTAATCATCCCTGTTCAGTGTGAGTATTTTGCTCTTGAGGGACTGGGAAAGCTTCTGAACACTATTAAGATAATACAGACCAACCTCAATACGGCTCTTGAAATAGAGGGCTTTCTGCTGACAATGTATGACTCACGTCTCAGGCTTGCCAACCAGGTTGTTGAGGAGGTTACGCGTCATTTTCAGCAGATGGTGTTCAACACTATCATTCAGCGTAATGTTAAGCTTTCTGAGGCACCAAGCTACGGTCAGCCTGCCATACTCTACGATGCAGAATCAAGAGGAACGGTTAATTATCTTAATCTTGCCCGTGAGCTCCTTGAGAGGGTTGAGGCAAGGCAAAAGAATTAATACTCTTTTACACGCTACATGAATACAGGTAAAAAGGGCCCGTTGGGCAGAGGTCTCGGTGCACTGATTGACGGTGTTGAGAAAGAGGTACTTGAGAAAAAGGTTGAGGCAAACCTTCAGATAGATATCAACTCCATTGATGCCAACCCGTTTCAGCCACGTACTCGCTTTGATAACCAGTCGCTTGAGGAGCTTGCCGCATCAATCAGGCAGCTTGGGATAGTACAGCCCCTTACTGTCAGGGAGACAGGAGAGGGGAGGTACCAGCTCATCGCTGGTGAGAGGAGACTCAGGGCTGCACGTATGGCCGGGTTGACGCATGTGCCTGCCTATATACGTACTGCTGATGACACAGGCATGCTTGAGATGGCCCTTGTGGAGAACATCCAGAGAGAAGATCTGGATGCAATGGAAGTGGCCATAACCTACCAGCGGCTGATTGAAGAATGTAGCCTCACACAGGAACAGCTCAGTGACAGGGTCGGTAAACAGCGCTCCACTGTCGCGAACTATCTCAGATTGTTACGCCTGCCGCCTGAGATACAGCTTGGTATCCGCAACAGGAGTCTTACCATGGGACATGCCCGGACTCTTGTTAATATTGATGATGCCAAAAAGCAGATAAATATCTTTTATCACATCATTCAGGAAGACCTGTCAGTGAGGGCAACAGAGGACCTTGTGAGGCACCTCCAGAGCGGAGCCGTCAAGGACCCGGCCAAGGGAGAACTGAAAAAGAAGCTTAATACCGATTATGAAGCGCTTTCCAGCCAATTGAGCAAATTGTTTGAATCACAGGTACAGTTTCGGATCAATGAGAAGGGCAGGGGTAAGATTGTTATTCCATTCTCTGACAGCGATGAAATGGAGCGCATTATAGCCCTCCTCGATAAACTTAATGGGTAATTAGTTATATTTGCCGGCAAACGCAAAGGCATTGCCGATTGAAGCTCTCCGGAAAAATAACGTTAATTGTCTTTTTACTGTCTCAGGTGACCTTGACTGCTCTGCCGCAGGATACAATTCCTGAGGTTAAATTGCCTAGGGAGAAGTACCCCCTCAATCCCGTTAAAGCTACGATGTATGCCGCTGCTCTTCCCGGACTGGGACAGATTTACAACCGCAAATACTGGAAGGTACCCATTGTTTATGCCGGCTTCGGAGCTCTCGGTTATGCAGTATCTTTTAATACCACCAATTACAATACGTTTCTGAATGCCTATCAGGATTTCACTGATCTCATACCTGAAACAGACAGTTATCTTCAGGTGCTCGATAACCTGGATCCGGAGGAGTATGACCCGGTTCTATATCCTGAGACAGCCAACCCAACCTATACAGGATGGGTTAAGACTCAGCTGATGAACGGAGTAGACTATTACCGCAGGTATCGTGATCTGTCCTACATCGGAATTGTCGCCTGGTATCTTGTGACAATTATTGACGCACATGTTGATGCCAGCCTTTTTGACTATGATATAAACGAGGATCTCAGGGCCACAATAACTCCATTCACCACCAGACCGACAGGGCCGTGGCCGGGAGTGACACTTACCATTGTAAAGACTTTTTAAATACTGACAATATGAATCTTAGAACTTTTATTCTGCCAATCATATTAACCTTAATATCACCTCAGCTTTTTGCTGTTAATGATACAATTATTATAAGGAATGATGACTCGACCGAGCGCATTGAACGTGATCTCGATTCCCTGCTTAACAACTGGTTCATCATGATGTCTACTGAAAAGGAAGAGATGCTGCCGAATGATTCAGCAATATTCTCGTTTCCTGACTCAGTATACATTGATCGCATAGGAAGGATAAATTCTGTCATTACCCTTCCATACAACAGCATAATAAGGAACCATATCCATGTTTACACTGAGAGAAAGCTTGACAGGTTCATGGTGATGCTTGGGTTGCAGGATTATTACTTCCCGATGATAGAAGATGTTTTTGATTCATATGGTCTTCCCGTGGAGCTTAAGTATATGGCAGTCATCGAGTCGGCACTTAACCCGACAGCTGTCAGCAGGGTAGGTGCTACCGGTCTGTGGCAGTTCATGTACAGCACCGGGCGGATGTATGGCCTGACGATCAATTCTGTTGTGGATGAGCGGCGTGACCCTGTAAAAGCTACCCATGCTGCTGCCAGGTATCTGAAAGACCTCTATGGCATTTACAATGACTGGATACTTGTCATAGCAGCCTATAACTGCGGGCCGGGAAATGTCAATAAAGCCATAAAGCGGTCAGGCAATCGCAAAGACTACTGGGAGATTTATTACCGCCTGCCACGTGAGACACGTGGGTATATACCCCAATATGTAGCAGCAACATACGCGATGAATTATTACACTGAGCATAATATCACTCCCATACAGATTGATATTCCGCTGGCAGTTGACACTGTTATGGTTTCGCGAGATATCCACCTTCAGCAGATAGCATCAGTTCTTGAGCTCCCTATCGATGAGCTCAGGGCATTGAATCCCCAGTATCGGACAGGACTTGTTCCCGGTAAGACCAAACCATACGCAATAACTCTGCCTGTTGACATGCTTGGGCAGTTCATTGAGATGTCAGACACTATTACCGGGTACAAAAAAGAGGAGTATCTGACAACCGTCAACCAGACATCGACTCCGTCACAGTCAGTATACCTGCCTCCTGATGTCAAGGGGAAGACCAGGCTTACATATGTAGTTAAAGAGGGAGATAATCTTGGATTCATCTCAGAGTGGTACGGGGTCGGGCTCTCTGATCTCAGGTACTGGAACAATATCTACAGGAACACAATAAGGGTTGACCAGAAGCTTGCTATCTATGTTGATCCGTCGCGTGCCGAATACTATGGCAAAGTTAATACGATGACCTTTGCCGAGAAACAGAAGATGGTCGGGAAGACGCCATCATCCGCTCCTGTTGCGGCTTCATCACCTGCTTCACAGACCATTACAGCTTCATCTGATGCCGGGTATGAGACCTATACTGTAAGATATGGTGACACCGTCTGGGATATAGCAAAGAAATACAGTGATGTGTCAGCTACAGACATCATGAAGCTGAATAACATATCGGATGCTTCTAAGATACAGGTGGGCCAGAAGCTGAAGATCAGAAAAAAAAGCTGATATAAGAATATATGCGCCCCGGCAGAATACTGATTTTTCTGCTTGCAGTTGTACTGACACTCTTTATCCTGAGTCTTCCGGGTCTTCCCGACAGGTTCCGGGGCCGGAGTGACTCTTCTGAGGCTCTGCCTGACAGTGCGGTGGTAAGTTTACATGCCGTCGATACATCTTTTTCCCTGTCTGACACACTGCAAGCAGATACTATTGTTGAGGACATTCCCTCCGGTACAGGGGATAATATTACACTTACTCCTTATTTACCTGGCAATGCCATAAGGGACTCGATTGCATCGGGGAGCCAGGTGAGGATTTTATATTACGGTGACTCACAGCTCGAGGGAGACAGGGTTACATCTCTTCTACGCAGGCAGCTCAGGGAATTGTCTGGTGGCAGCGGCCCTGGATTATTCTCTCCAGTCATGCCGGTACTATATACCAAATCATTCGTAATAAGACCATCGGCCAACTGGGCAAGATACACACTTCTTGACTACAGGAAGGGTATCCTGCCAGACAACACCCTGGGTCCATTACTCTCTGTTTGCAGGTATACACCTCCGGGCGATACCCTGCAG
>JALOMO010000131.1 GCA_025455395.1 Bacteroidales bacterium | reverse complement strand
AGGGTCTTTCGAACATGAAGCAATCATAAGCATCATAATTATCGAAAACAAAGATATTTTTTTCATGTCAGCATAGATTTGATTCATAAAACCAATCAGACGGATATAAGACACAAAATAGTCTGCAATGGTTGCCTGACTGTCATATCTTTTTAGCTTAACTTTGTTAGCAGGCATTGTTCAAATTAAATGCAAAATCATTCGCCATATGAAAAGGTTGATCAGTACTTCGTGGGTTGTGTCAGTGATTCTCCTGATATCTTCCTGTACTACTATGGTGCAGATGCAGAAGACCTACCCGCCAGAGGCAGAGCTTCCTACAGACTCTGCGAAATTTCTGTTTGCCAATTTCTACGATTACCGGATTCATGAAGGAATAAAAGACAAGTTTGAGATAGCTTATGCAATAGCAGTAAGAGGGTATATTGACGGACTGGGGGAGGTTATTCTCGGCGATAAAGGAACAAGCTTTACAATAGTTGATACTCTGAAACAGGGTTACACTATCATTTCGATGCAGTACCCTGAATTCGCTGATACGGTAAAGACCATTTGTTCAAGATACGGTGCTGACATGCTCATAGCCCTCGACTCCATTAACCTATGGACAGACTGGGACGTCGGCGTTGAAGAAAATGATGAGGGCGGCTCAGTACTTGTCAAAGATTTTTATCTCTATGCAAACAACTATATGACCCTCTATAGCTCAGACGGTCAAGTCATTGACCGATGCGCAGGAGAAAAGTCAACTTACGTCAAATCTAACTACACCATCTTCGGCATGCTTGGAGGGATGAATATTGTGCGTGCACGTGAGGCAGTGAGGGCACTGTCACATGATGCTGCCAAAGACTGCATCGGGAAATATTACCCGTTTACTGAAACTGTACCGGTGATGATTTACAGCGGAGGACCCTTTAAAGAGATCAGCAGGCAAATAATTGCGGGCCGCCCCGAAGAGGCACTTGAGCCACTGAGAAAGCTCACCAGGTCATCCGATCCGAAGATCGCACAGAAGGCTGAGCACAACCTTGCTGTAGTCAATGAGATGCTAGAAAACATGAGGATTGCTGAAGAGATAATAAATTATCCCTAAAATATTATCCTTCTATTACCCCTCAGAAGTTGAATGTGTATGTATATTTCAGCAGTATTGACCTGGAATTATACGCAGGTAAAGGAGGATCTTCGCCTGACAGGTCTGAATTTCGCCCTTCGTTTATCACCAGGTAAATGTCATTACCTTCTTTGGGGTTATACCGTAACCTGAAGTTCGTAAGTATGATATTTTCTGATGTATTATACTGAATAAATGCATTGGCAGAAAATCGTGTATTGAGCATGAACAGGGCCTTTAATCCAACGATGTGGTTTGACAGTAACTGGTCTCTTTCGCTGAAGTTTACGTAGTCATAACTGTACGATGCACCTAATTCAAGTTGCTTTGAAACATTCCAGGTAGGTTGGAGGCGGACTGAATATCTTTTCCCGTCAAAATAGGGACCTGTCTCAGACAAGACTTTTAAGTAAAATGCCCTTGAATCAGGAGTTGTAATATCCACTGAGTATGTTATGTTATTATATTCTGAAGGAGTGACGAATACTTCATCTTTCAGCAAGAAAAGGGTATCCTTCAGATTTTCCCTGCCATATTCAGCTGATAATTCCCCCTTCCATTTGGTCTTTGTCTGAAAGACCCAGGCAGCTTTGGTTTCAAATGTCATCAGGGCGCCATCGTTGGCGTAGGTAAAATACCGCATTTCAAACTCAGTAGAGTGTCTGTAAAAGATAGACCTCTGTCCGGGAAGCCATCCGTATCGCAGGTCAAACCTGAATAAACGGTAGTTCTTTAATCTTTCAAATCCCACGGCCGGGTTATAATCAGTGCCCACATATGAATATCCGAATGCATAGCCAAGACCGGTGCTTGAGCGTCGCTCCCACAGACCGTAAACTCTGGCAGGGCTTGTTAAAGAGTTCGTCTTGATGTCACTGTCAAATGATCTGGCAAGCCTGATATCAAAATAATCTTCACCGAACATGCGCACCACTCCGTCAAGGCCAACAACATAGTTGTATGATCCGTCAATTCCAATCCTGCTTGTCATCATGGTTCCAATATTGGAATTGCTATTGATCACCTGGCGTCTGAGCCTGAGAACGCCGAAGTTTTCCGAAGGCATTATCTTCTCTCTTGATCCTTCCGGCGACTCTCTGTAGTATGCCGCTGTCTGCATATCCAGGAAGCCAACATCCCACTTGCCCAGTCGGCCGATGAATCTTGCACCACCATAAATGCGGACAGGTGTTCCGTCAGGACTCAATCCGATACGGCGACTGTAGAACATGTTGTTATTCCCTCCCAGGCTAAAATCAAACACACTTGACCTTTCAAGGAAAAACAGCCTTTTCTCAGGAAAATAGAGTGAAAAACGGGTAAGGTTAATCTGCTGATCATCAGCCTCAACCTGGGCAAAATCAGTGTTGACGGTAAGGTCCATAACCATATTGGTGGTGATCCCGTATTTCAAATCCAGTCCTGCCTCAAGGGTTGGGTCATCCATTTTCATGTATGCATCACCCGAACTGTTAAGAGAGTAACTTCTGCCATATCCGGTCAGCAGGTACGGCGTCAAATAAAGAGGACTCTGAGGTTTGATATCATGGAGAACAACCTCCCCAGCCTGTGAGGGTTTCAGCGGCGACTGGTCTCCCCAGTTTGGAGGAATGGCAGGAAAAATATCCATTTCATTCTTCGCTGGTATCCACCTTTGTATTATCAGGCCCATGCGCACAAACCCGTCTGATTCCTGGAATCTGATAGAGGATAGAGGAATCCTGATCTCTGCAGACCAGCCATTGCTGTTTCTCTTTGTACGAACATCCCAGAATGTATTCCAGCTGATATTGTAAGGTGTTCTGTTTGAGTTGTTCACAACTGCATCCCTCTGAATGTTGGCATCAATTCTTAAACCGTCAGGAGTAGTCAGAAAAAGAACGCCGTTCTCCTTGTCATTATAAGTATCGAGTATTATTCCAAACCAGTCACCACTCTGCCCGATGAAATCTCTTTTATAGCTGGCTGATCTGATCATCGCTGGGTCCTCGCAATTGAGCATTGCTCCTACATAGAGGTAATCATCATCATATGCAATGCGAACATCCGATGTTTCTGACGGTGATTTGCCAAAATATGGAGAATGCATGATGAGGTCAAGAGTCTTAATGGAATTCCATGCCTCTTCCTCAGGGATTCCATCAAAATCAATCTCCTTTGAGAGTCTGGTTATTGTTATTTCCTGCTTTTCGGTAGAGCCGGAGACTGGCTGGCAAAATAGCTGGTTAACCTGGGTCGCCAGGATAAAAGAGAATAAAACAAAGCGCAGATACATTATCAACCTGCCTGAAATAATGCTTGTAAGTCGGCCAATTAACATATTAAAACCTTCCCCTGTATTTGCCTGACTGCTAATCTGCGCTTTCTCATACTCATTATAAATGAAAAACAGCTTATGATTGCAGGTTACTTAATTCATCTCTTTGCCTGGTCCATCATATCAAGGAATCCGTTGATTATCGACCTTTCAGCACATCCGGGCTTCAGGCTCGAATTCAGCACCTGGAACGTGTTCCTGTCAAACGCATCATCAGTTGGAATATAGCCTGAATTGGAGCCACCATTTGAGTGAGCAACCATGATGGTAAAATTATAGGATGATTCTTCCTTAAGCCTCTGTGCTATCAGGTTGTATGCATCTGCGCTCAAAACCGCAAATGCGATATCACCAAGCATAAGTAGACTGAGCCTTATATTGACCGGATCACCGTCAACGTATGTGCCGGGGAATCCTTCGCGCCCGGCATTTGTCCTGGTCCTGCCGGGACAAGTAACGGTAGTCTGTGCGCTGAAGATCCTTATCTCAGAGTTAAACCTCTGTGTGTATTTCATAACCCTGAGTATCTCTTCACCAAGCATCTGCCCCATTGATGTGATCATCTGAGACTGCCTTGCAAGTATCTTCGGATCTACATCGAAATCATCCATTCCTCCGGCACCTGCCACACGGTTTGCCTCCCCTGTGTCTTTCGCCCTGCCCGTGGCAAGGGCTGCTTCACTCTTAAGCCTCTCAACATCCTGCATCGGTTGCAGATACCGTGGATTCTGATCACCCGATGCACTCATCGACCATAAGGCAACAATCTTGTTATCATAATATTCTTCAATATATTTTGATGTCTCGCCTGAAAAATCACCGCTTATGACACCGCTCATATACATTGAATTACTGTGCATCGCATAATTATAGTATACAGCAATCGGATCCCCTTTCAGAGTTTCAAACTTTACTACAGCAACTGTTTTATCTGAGGGGCCGTCATAATTGGGTGCCTGTGACCAGAGCCTGGTGAAAGGATCAATCACATCGCGGTTAACATTCAGGTAGGAGGTGCCTGTCTTGTATCCAATACGGGCAGGCTGGAGATTACCTTTAGCCTGTCTTACAGCCTCGACAATGCTCTTTTCAAAATTCGCTGCAAATAAGGCAACTTTGGAATCATCAGGCTTTGCGTCGTTCACCGGCAGCCTTACTGAACTGTGCGAATGTGAAGGAGATATAATTATATTCATTGCCGGGATACCTGTCTCTTTTTCAATTAGCTGAATATACTTCCTGTACAGATTATCAGGAACAGTGCTTACATCGACAGAGACCAGGGCTGCACTCGCGACACCGTTGTCAACAACAACTGCGCGGATAAACAGGTGGTCACGAATGCCGTACTTGAACCTGGCAACAGGAATATCTTTTTCAGCCGGAGTGATATCAATCTTACTCGCACCTGCCTTGAATGGCAGGGAGTTGTCAGCCTGCGCTGAAACATTGAACGGAAGCCATATCAATATGACAGCCAGTAATCTGTAAATCATTATCTTCATGATACTTATTTTTTTTGTTTTATTGTCCAGTTCATTATTCCTTGCTAGTTGGCCCTAGTCACAGTCAGGGTATATACCCTGGTAACATCATCAGCAGATGTTACTGCAATTGAGAACCTGTTGTCACCCTTGTTGAGAGCAGCCTTGTATGCATTTCTTGAAACAACAGCATCGCCGTTTATTGTAAGACTTTTGTAATCTTTGGCAAGTACTTCAGGTGTGATATCAATTGAATTTACATCTTCACCTACCCTGGCTGAATAATAAACAAGGTATCTTTGAAACGCCGGGTTGAGACTTCCCTGGCTGATGGCAAGATCGAAAAGTGCCCCTTTTATCATGTGCTTATTGTTTATATCACCTGTGATTGAAGCGTCGCCATACGTTGCGACCCTCCTGGTCCCGGCATTCCTCCAATAGACTACGGTCGGTATGGAACCGTCAACCAACCCTCTTGCACATGCCAGCAGGTCGTGAACATACGCTTCGGTCATAGGTTTGCGGCATTCACCGGTGTGACCCGCTAAAATTGTGTATTTAGCATCACCCATCTTCTCCAGAAGGTGCTCAACCGAAGAGATATACTCTTCGAATGAGAGCTCTCCACAGCCTATATAACCCGTTCCAATACCGTCACCACTGAACAGGTAATCTTCGTATCTCAATATGATTGATCCCCTCGAATGGCCAGGAACAAGTATAACATCTCCATCCTTGCCACCCAGCGAAATGAGATCACCATCAGTAACATATTTAAGCTTGCCCGCATCTTTTCCTAGTAACTTAATGACCGGATCTTTGTCGTCTTCATGAAGATATATGCTCTTCAGCTGCGAGACACCCAGGAAATGGTTTAAGCCGTAAGTGTGGTCATTGTCATTGTGAGTGATGAAGAATTCAAGGTCTATATCCTTGTTTACCAGGACATTGTCTCGTATGTATTCATAAAGATTTCCATGGCCCATCATAGCATCTACAATTATTGCTTTTTCAGGACGTTCAATCACAAATGAGGTACTGAGGGCATAATCCCAGATCATTGTAATACCATTCCCAAGATCCTTTTTAGTATAAAGCATTGTTGGTGAAATCTCCCCGTTCCTTGTTCCCTCAAGACTATGCCAGAACAGTGAATTGTATACTACTTCGAATTTATGGAAGGCTGTCCACCATGCATCGTGCGGTGATGGTGTACTTTCAGCACTCCACAGGCAGGTACTGGCAGAACTGCTTGAATACAAATTACCTGCAGCCCTGAGGGCAGCAAGTGCATTCAGTGATCCGCTTACAGGACTTATCTGGTCATCATACGAATGTATTACATAAACCGGGAAGTTTTTCAGTGCAGCCCATGCATCATAATCTGCGAGATGTTTGTCGGCATTCCCGCTAATGGGCAAAGCTGCTGCAAACAGTTTCGGGTTTTTAACAATCATGTTCCATACTCCGGTGGCTCCCGCTGAGAAACCAACTATGTAAATGCGTTTGGTATCGATATCCGGATGTTTTTCAATGAACTGGTTCAGTAAAGCAAGAGTATTACTGTAAGCAGGTTCCTCAGTCCAGTCGCTTCCTGCCTTGATCTGCGGAGCAATGACATAGGTGGGATTCTTTGCAATGTGATCTGGCTCAACCCAGATGGTTGCACATTCAGTGGTGGTTACCTGAGCTTCATTGTCTGTCCCTGCCTCTTCTTCACCGTGCAGATAAAGGATCACAGGGTACTTTGATCCCTCAGTCACTGAGGGCTCAAAATAACGGTAAGGCATGCTGCTCCCATTCTCACCCTGGAAATTATCCGACTTAAAGAGAGGCGCAATCTTAGCCGCTTCAGCACTGACCTTTTTTGATGTGCCATCCTGGACATTTGCACATGACATGCAGGTTAATATTATCAACAGTGTTGACAAAGTTCCTGTCAGTTTTCTTAAACCTGAATTTTTCATTTTTTATGAATTAGTTTTATTTATTTTCTGTTTTCAATTACTTCTAACTTCGAACTTATAAACGGTCACTTGCCTGTATCTCTCTCCCGGTTCAAGCACCACATCAGGAAACTGGGGTTTGTTAGGCGAATCAGGATAATGTTGCATTTCGAGGCACAACCCGTAATGCTTTCCATATTTTATCCCGTTATGACCTGTAAAGCGCCCAAGATCTGAGTTGGCGGAATAAAGTTGCAGGCAAGGCTCAGTAGTATAAGCCTTAAGCACTCTTCCTGAAACAGGATCATAGACCTCCGCCGCAAGGGTAAGGTCATTATTATACTTACGCAGCTTATAGTTAAGATCGTAACCTGGGGCTGCTTCCTCTATCCTTTCACCAACCTTTTGTCCATTTGTAAAATCATATGCAGTTCCTGCGACCGGCAATAACCGTCCGGTCGGGATCTTTTCAGTGTCAAGCTCTGCTATTGAATCTGCGGCCAGAGTAAGCACATGGCCAAGAATATCTTCTTTACACCCATTAAGATTGAAATAGGTATGGTTTGTAAAATTTATGACTGTGGGTTTATCAGTTACTGCCTCATAATCAAGTATTATCTCATTTTCATTGGTCAGTATATACTTCAGTTGCAGAGTAAGAGTACCCGGGTATCCCTCATCCATATCAGGACTGATATATTTCAGTACAACTACTGTTGAATCGCCATTAACATAGGAAGTATCAGTGTCAAAGACCTTTTTGCTGAATCCTTCAGTCCCTCCGTGAATTGTGTTCTTACCACTGTTTGCAGTCAGTTTATATTCCGTACCATTTAATGAGAATCGTGCCCCTCCGATCCGGTTAGCGTATCGGCCTACCGTACTGCCGAAGTTTGGATGGCGGGCCAGATACATGCTGAGACTGTCAAAGCCTAAAACAACAGGATCAAAATTGCCATTCAGGTCAGGGGCTGAAACATATGTGAGTGTAGCCCCGAAAGT
>JALOMO010000130.1 GCA_025455395.1 Bacteroidales bacterium | reverse complement strand
TTGCCTGGTCCATAAGTATGTCAGTTGCCGGTGAGAGCACCGATTCACGTATTCCCGGCAGGGCAAGCAGACTTAGCACCAGGCATACTATTGCCAGTGTGATCATGCTCAGGAGCATCGGAACAGGGACCTCCTTGATCTCTTTCCTTATCTTCCCGGGCTCCAGGTTGAAAAAGGCGTAACGCTGGAACTTCATGAAGGAGGCCAGGGTGATGATGCTGACTATCGCTGCAAGGGCGGCGAGAAAGTAAAAGCGTCCCATGACCGCTGCGACAATAATGATTAGCTTGCTGAAGAAGCCGTTGAAAGGAGGGAGGCCCGATATTGACAATGAAGCTACGAGCGAGGTTGACGAGGTGAAAGGCATGGACTTTGCCAGTCCGCCCATCTCCCTGAGGTCACGGGTGCCTGCAGAATACTCAATGGCTCCTGCATTAAGGAAGAGAAGACCCTTGAATGCGGCGTGGTTGATCATGTGAAAGATGCCTCCGGTAATAGCCAGGGCGGCTATCTCACTGCGGATGCCCCTGGCCATCAGTATCATACCTATACCTACCGACATGACGACATAACCCATCTGGCTGATGCTGTGGTATGCCAGCAGGCGTTTTATATCCCACTGTCCAATGGCGAGGAATACACCCACAGCCATTGAGAGGGCACCAAGAGTTGTTATCAGTATGGCCATCGCCTCAGTTATTTCGAACATATTGAAGAAGAGACGTATAATGACATAAATGCCAACGGCTTTGATAAGAACTCCCGAGAGCATTGCCGAGATGGGAGAGGGAGCCGACGAGTGGGCGTCGGGCAGCCATGCATGAAACGGAATAATGGCAGCCTTAAGACCAAAACCTGAGAGAAGCAGGATCTGTATAAGGATGTAATGGTTACCCCGTCCCCCTTCACTGAAGGCAGTCCTGATATCTACTATATTCAATGTTTTTGCGCTCCAGTATATGAATGTGATGGCAAAGAGCACCATGAATGATGCGACAGCACCAAGGACCTGGTATTTCAGGGTTGCCTCAAGCTCATTTTTCTCCACGCCGAAGGCTACGAGGGCGTAAGATGAAATGGCCGCAATCTCAAGGAAGACAAAGATGTTAAAGATGTCACCGCTGAGAACAACGCCATTCATCCCGGATATCATCAGGCAGAAAAGAGCGTAAAAGTAGTTCCCGTTGGTGTATCTGTTCATGTACGAAATGGAATAGGTCACCGAGAGCAGGCCGATAACACTTATAATGCACAATACCAGTGCCGAGAACCCGTCATGAATTAGGTAAATGCCGATAGGAACACCATCAACAGCTTCCCATCCGCCCAGTGTATAAACAGAAGAAGCAGTTCCTCCTTCAACCATTAGCCAGAAGCTGATGAAAGTTAGGAGGAGCAGTGTTGCCAGTGCCATATACCTGGGGATGCCGGGTATGAACCTGCCAAGTATCATTGTCAGGAAGGCACCTGCCAGGGGTATGGCAACGAGAAGCGGTATCAGGGGATTCATCATTTATCCTCTTAGGTTTTTTATCTCTCTTATGTCAAAGGTTCCGTATTTCCTGTATATCCTGATGATTACCGCCATCAGCATAGCCGTCGTGGCCAGTCCGATTACGATGGCTGTGAGCACCATTGCCTGAGGCAGGGGGTCTACATAGGTCTTATCCGGGTCAGCCAGGTCAACGATAGGGGCGACCCCTCCCTCCTTGTATCCGATCAACGCCAGGAAGAGAAAGCAACTGAACTCCATGACAGACAGAGATATTGCTATTTTAATCAGGTTTCTTCTTGTAATCACGCCGTATAGGCCGGTAAGGAACAGTATGAAACAGAGCCAGTATACAGTCATTTCAGTATCTCCTCTTTAAATATTACCAGTGCCAGGAAGATGGTAAGGATGGAAGCCGCTACCTCAATCCCTATAAATATGTTATAGAGAGGCAAAAAGCCTGCACTTACCAGTTCGCCAGGTGTTCCATGGGGAAGCCAGTTTGCAAAGAAAATCTTTCCGCCGGCAAGAAGTCCTGTAAGAGCCAGGAGAAGAAAGACCAGTATGGCCAGGTTCTCGTAAAGGGTGGAGCCCCTCTCTTCTCTTATAAGGTTCAGGAAATCACTCCCGAAAGCCAGGATCAGCAGGATGAACGATCCTGCGAGTATCACCCCTCCTGCGAATCCTCCTCCGGGTGTAAGATGGCCGTGCAGTATTATATAGATGCCGTAAAGGAATATTATCCCGGCTATCAGCTGCGTCGTCTTCTTAACTATAACTGTCATCCCTTCCATGTGACTAAATTCCTAATTCTTAATTCTTAATTCTTAATTCTTAATTCCTAATTCCCTCATCTCTTGCCTTTTATCCTTAGAATTGTAAGCACTCCGAGTACTGCGGTGACGAGCACCGTTGCCTCACCGAGGGTATCGTATCCCCTGAAGTCGAAGACTACGCCTGTGACGAGGTTGATGCTGCCTGTCTTTTCCACCGCACCATTGACGTAGGCGTCAGCCATCCTCATGCTGTTCTCCCCGAACGGAGCAAGAGGTGCTGAAGCCTCCTTCAGGAACCAGAACAGTATTGCAAGGATCAGAACTGCTGTGCCGGCAGTAACCCATGCAGGACGGTCAAACTTACCGTAAGCCTCCACGCGGGAGCTGTCGAGCACCACTGCTACCATGATGATAAGTGTTATTGTCTCTACAACAATCTGCACTATAGCAAGGTCAGGGGCCTTCAGCAGCAGGAAACATATAACAAGGCTGTATCCGACAATTCCTCCTGCTATCACCGCTGAAAGGATATCCCTGGCATGGATGGCGTAGATCGCACCCAGTATCATAAATCCAACTATTATTGATATTGCCAGTTCCATATTTCTATTTTGTCAGATCATTATCAGCAACATGATTATCAGTCCGGCGCACACCCAGATAACATAACCGGGAAGTACGCCTGTATGAGCGTTGCTCAATCCTCCGCTGAGCCAGAAAACAGCCTTTTTAGAGAGGTCATAGATATCGAAAGCCTTTGCTTCGGCTCTCTCATGAATACGTGAGAAAAGTCTGAACTCGGAGAAGGTCTTGTAGAACTCGGGAGCAGGGAAGGAGGCACCCAGTTTTTCTGCACTCTCTCCTCCAATGAAGCTTTCTTCGGTCCTGAAATTCTTCCTGCCTGTGGCGAGGTAAATAAGGAAACCGAGTATGAATGAGATCAGGACGAGCAGGGAGACGAACGAAGAGCTCCATAGCCCGTTGAATGTGAAGGCTCCGACCACCGGGGTAAAGAGTTCCGGAATAATAGTACCTGTGGCAAAAACTCCGAAGAGGATGCAGAAGAGTGCCAGAACCGCCATCGGTAGCCACATCAGGAAGGGTACCTCACTTATTTTGGTCATTGCAGGCTCCCTTCTTCCGAGGAAGATTCCTCCGATGAACTTGACAAAGCTTGCGAGGGTCAGTGCCGAACCGAGCACTGCCAGTCCGAGCCATACGAACCAGAGGCGGGAGGCTAACCCTTCACCGGCCCCAAAGTCGATTATCCCCTGGTAAATCATCCATTTTGATGCAAACCCGTTAAACGGCGGGACACCGGAGATTGACATGGCAAATATCAGTGAGGCAGCAAATGTTACTGGCATCGCTTTTGACAGGCCTCCCAGTTCAGCTATGTCGCTCTTTCCTGTCTGGCGTTCAACGGCTCCGGTACTAAGGAATAGTCCGCTTTTATATATGGCATTGTTTATCATATGGAAGAGTCCGGCTGCTATACCGACCAGGGATCCCAGACCAAACCCCACAATCATGTAACCCACCTGTGATACGGCATGATAACCCAGCAGTCGCTTGCTATCGTGCTGCATCAGCGCCATCAGAACGGCAGTTATGATAGTTAAGACTCCAATTGTAAGCAGAAGGAGCTTGATCCCTTCTGTCATAACAAAGAGGTTGGTGGTGAGGCGCGCAAGGAAATAGATTCCCAACAGCTTGTCGAGAGATGCCGGCAGCAGAGCCGCGGATGATGCCGGGGCTGTCTCGGAGTAATCTGGCACCCACGAGTGGAACGGGAAGGCGCCGGCTTTGGTGAAACTGCCGACAAGAAGGGCAAGAAATGCGGTGACAGTCAATATGTTATTGGTCTCCAGCGATATATTGTTGATACTCAGGGTGTCAGTCAGTTTCCAGACTATAGCTACACCGACGAGCATGATCGTATCAGATGCTCCAATAAGTATCATAGTCTTCTTCGCAGCAGCAGAGCTCTTCTCGTCCTTCCCTGGTATAAGCTTGTAAAGGGTGATGCCCAGGATACCCCAGAAGATTACAAAGAGGATAAGGTTATCAGAGAGCACTGCTCCGTAAGATGAGCCCAGGGTTATCAGGAACCAGGGATAATAGTTGCTAACCCTGGCATTTTTGTTATAAATAAGGGTATAAACCAGGATAAGCAGGGCAAGGATGCTGATAAAGAGGATGATCATCTTACTCAGGCCATCAAGGGTGAAAGTGAGAAAACCTTCGGAGTTCTGAAGAATGTCGGCATTAAACAGAGCCATACACCTTCTGCCGAGAATCTCTCCCTGGGCTGTCATCTGAGGATCAGCGGAGTAGAGAGCGATGCCAAGATACCCGGTAACCAGAGCTGTTGCGAGGGTCAGTATTCCCTTGACAGAATGAAATCTTTCAGGTATTGCAAAGAATAGAACTCCTGCAGCCAGGGGAATGATTATCAGCATCTGGAGATACATGCATGTGTAGATGTCAGCGAATAATTTCAGAGGTTCATTCATGACCGGTACCTGATTTCCTTAGTTCTGATGTTCTCTTCAGGGAAAGCGCGATAAGCTCATTTGCATTTAGGATTTTCTTTCCGGAGGAGTTGTCATAGGCAGCTGCCATTCTCTCGGTACAGCAGTAGCACGGGTCAACGGCTGCGAGAGAGAGAGTCGCATCGGCTATAGTCTGCCCGATGCATGATTTCTTGAATGTTGCTATGTTGGTATAGCTGGGAGCCCTTATCTTATGTCGTGCCGGTGAGTTGGATCCGTCGGAGACCACAAAGTGAAATACCTCGCCCCGGGGGGCTTCGGCCCGGCCTGTACCTAATCCTTCAGGTATCTCATTTATTTTCAGGGTGATGTCACCCTCTTTCATTTTTTCGAGTGCATCAATGCATTGTTCAATGATTGAGGCTGACTCATACATCTCAAGAAGTCTCACCTCTGCTTTGGCGAAGACATCCCCTGCCTGGGCCGTGATCACTTTCCAGTTGACGAGCGGGTAGGCGGCATAGGGGTCATCTCTTCTTACATCAATATCAACTCCTGAAGCTCTTGCGGTGGGGCCAACGGCGCCATAGTCGATGATATCCTGTCTGGTTAGTATTCCGACGCCTTTTGTCCTGGCGTGGATCACCGGGTCATCCATCACAGCACCTGTGAGCAGATCGATTTTTTTACGTATGACTGCTATCTCTTTCCTGATCGCAGGTATCTTGCTGTTTTCAATGTCACGTCTCACTCCGCCCACCTTGAACATTGCATAGCTGTTCCTGTTGCCTGTTATCATCTCAAAGAGATCAAGAACAGGTTCGCGATATTTCCAGGCCCACATGAAAACGGTGTTGTAACCGAGAAAATGGCCGGCGAGCCCCACCCAGAGCAGGTGGCTGTGGATACGTTCAAGTTCTCCGATTATCGATCTGATGTATTTTGCCCTGTCAGTGATCTCAACAGCAACAATCTCCTCAACAGCATTGGCAAAGGCGAAGGGGTGGGATGTTGAGCAGATGCCGCAGATTCGTTCAACGAGGAAGAATACCTGGTCGTAACTCTTTGATTCACTTAGTTTTTCAATACCCCTATGGTTATAACCTGTCTCCCATTTGATATCAGTGACTATCTCACCGTCACAATATAGCTTGAACAGCTCAGGTTCTTCCTGAAGCGGGTGATATGGTCCTATTGGTATGAGGGTCTTTCTGCTCATTTTGCTAAGAGTATTATTTGAACTCTTTTCTATAGGGGTAGACATCATCAGCCCAGTTGCCTTCTGAAAGCAGCTTTTCCTGGTTGGGGTGATTCAGGAAGTCAATGCCGAAGAGTTCATGCATCTCTCTCTCGATCCAGTTAGAGGCGCTGAACATATTGGAGAGTGATTCAATATGTGGCTTCTCCTTATCAAGAATTACATGAAGGCTGAGTATTGAACCGTCAGCATCAAAACTGAAGTGATAATAGATCTCAAATCCTCGCCTGGTATGCAGGGCGGAGGCTATAATAAACCGGTAGCCCTCGCTTTTATAGAGGTATTCAGAAATATCCAGAATGGCTGTATGTCTTATGGTAACAATTGCGCGTCTGCCCTTCTGCAGTACCACCCTGAGAGTGTCAGCGATGAATTTCTCTGTCAGTTTATTTATGGCTGTTTCTGTATCCATTGCTGTTTCGCTATTTTTTTCCTGCCAGTTTAACTATTCCAGCTATGATTGCCTCCGGTTTGGGAGGGCAGCCCGGAATATATGCATCGACCGGTATTATTTTATCAACAGGGCCGGCAAAGGTCATGCCCTCAGCAAAGATTCCACCCGTGCAGCCGCAGGCGCCAATGGCTACCACCAGCAGCGGTTTGGGAGCCTGGTGGTAAAGCTCCAGCAACCGGTCCTTGTCGCGCATGTTTATTGAACCGTTCACCAGCAACACGTCGGCATGCCTGATGCTGCCCACAAGCAGTATTCCGAACCGTTCAAGATCATGCCTCGGGGTAAGGCAGTCAAGGATCTCAATATCACAGTTGTTGCATGATGCTCCGCCGAAGTGGAAGACCCAGAGTGATTTCCTGAAACAATAATCCTTGAAACCCACGATCTATGTTTTTATAATCCGAATGCAATCAGCACAATGGCAATCACAACCAGCAGGTTCATCCAGACAAGGAAGAATCTGGAGGCTTGCTTTATCTTCACTCTCGGGTTTGTATTCCTGATGAGTGTGAGAAGAAGCACAATACCGAGTATTTTCAGGATGAGCCAGACAATGTTTATGCCCGGGTTCATTCCGTTCATAAGGAGTGCGACAATTAAGGCAGGCAGGATGAAAAGCATGATCTGCTTTGTCAGTCTGATCATCGCATATGGAGGACCTGAATATTCAATGTAGATGCCGGAGGCTAGTTCGGCTTCGGCTTCGGGCATGTCAAAAGGCACCAATGCCAGTTTGGCCTGGATGCAGAAGATTCCGGCAATGAAGAGCAGTACTCCCGAGATACTACCGATGAAAGGAGAGTGTGACTGCTGAGCAGTAATGATGCTGTTAAGGTCAAACTGCTGTCCGCTTTTCATTATGACAGCGGCTACCAGCAGGAGGAAGGTAAGTTCATAGCTTATTATCAGTTTCATCTCGCGTGAAGCACCCACGGCGGCCAGGGGGTTGCCGGAAGCCAGCGCGCCGATGATATATGAGAAAGATGGCAGGGTAAGGAGATAAAATATGACAATGATATCGCCCCTGAAGCCTGTTTCAATATTGAAGAGGGGCAGAAGGATAAATAGCCCGGCCATAGTGGCACCGAAGAGTGACAGAAGAGGGGCAAGGAGAAAGACAAAAGCTGAGCCATGCTTGGGCAGTATGGTCTCCTTGACGAGCAGCAGCTTGAAGAAATCATAGAAAGGCTGGAGCAGGGGAGGCCCCTTGCGGAACTGAACCCTGGCGGTTATCTTCCTGTCGAACCAGGAGAGCAAACCCCCGGCCACTGTCATGAATAACAGCCCGGGGAAAATAAAGAACCAGAAGAGATTAACCACCATATGCTTTCTCTTTACTCTTTTTCAGTTACGTAGATATAGTCCCTGATCAGCACCCTCTCGTTCAGCTTGTAAATATGCTCCTCAGGTTTCTCTTTTTCATCAGTAAGTCTCGCTG
>JALOMO010000129.1 GCA_025455395.1 Bacteroidales bacterium | reverse complement strand
CCGACATAAACAATGTCAGGGTTGACAGGGTCGACTATTATCCTGTGGATATAACGGGTCAGCTCAAGACCCATGCATTTCCAGGTCAGACCGCCATCTATGCTTTTGTAAATTCCATAACCACCTGTAGCACTGTTGCGTGGATTGCCTTCACCTGTTCCTGCCCAGACAATATCCGGCCTCTTCGGATCAACCGCCAGGGCACCGATGGAGGCTACTGCCTCATTGTCAAAGATGGGAGTGAAAGTGGTGCCTGCATTGACGCTCTTCCACAGACCACCGGAAGCAGTCCCGATGTAAAATACATTTTCATTTCTTGGATCTGTGGCAAAAGCTGTGACCCTGCCGCTCATCCCTCCAGGTCCTATGTTCCTCGGTTTTATGGCGCTGAAAAGGGTCATATCCACCTTTTGCCCGGCCATGAAAACTGTAATAATCATCATTACAGTGCATAACAGTGTTCTTCTTATCATGATGGTAAGTTTAGACGGATACAATTTAAGCATTTAAGCTTTCACTGAGAAAGTGGAAGGGCTGTTTTACAATATAAAAGCTTCAAGCCTGAAGAAGGAATACGGCAGGCCTTTTATCTATGCATGGCCTCTCCTTAATCCATCCGGCAACAGTTCTGGTAATGATGCTCTCTGTCGGAAGGGTTATGTCAGCTGCAACGCATAACCTGGTGGAGGGTTTACATACTTTAAGAATATCATCTACCATTTTTTCATTCCGGAAAGGGGTCTCCATGAAAATCTGAGTCTGACCACCTGCTGATCTCCTTTCCAACTCCGATATAGCTTTCCTTCTGGCCTGTGGCTCAACAGGGAGATAACCGTTGAATGAAAATGACTGTCCGTTCATTCCTGAGGCAACAAGAGCAAGCATTATTGAAGATGGTCCTGTAAGGGGAATTACTTTAACAGATCTTCGGTGCGCCTCCTCAACGATAATATTTCCCGGATCTGCAAGGCCGGGCATGCCTGCTTCGCTCATCACTCCGGCATCCATTCCTTCAGCAACCCTTGAAAAGAACTCAATAAGACCGGCAGGTTCCGAATGCTTGCCAATAGGGATGAACAGTGTGTCATCCACAGGAAACTCCCTGTCAATTGTTCTGAGATACCTGCGGGCGCTCCTGATGTCCTCAACGGCAAAAATCCTGAGAGAGGCAGTGATTTCCCTGGTAACGGGAGGTATTGTCATCATATGGTCAGCATTACCGAGGGTAACTGGTACCATGTATATCTTTCCAACCATCTTCTGAGTAAATGCAAAGTAAAGATATACAAAACGGGATGGTTGCCATAAAGTGATCCCCGATATTGTTCTTCTCTCATTTTCAGGTTATGTTTGCATGATAAATTTGAATCTGTGAAGATTACTTTTCTGGGAACCGGAACATCACAGGGTGTGCCTGTAATAGCTTGTGAATGTGTCACGTGCCTTTCTGATGACAGCCATGATAAAAGGCTGAGGGCTTCACTTCTGGTTGAAACAGCCTCAAATACTATTGTAATCGATGCCGGACCTGATTTCAGGCAGCAGATGCTTATGGCTGGAGTTAAAAAGCTGGATGCTATTCTCCTTACCCACGAACACAAGGATCATATTGCCGGAATGGACGATCTCAGGGCATTCAATTACAAGAGCCAGGCAGCAATCGACATTTATGCTGAAGAGAGAGTCCAGAATGCCGTAAAGAAAGAGTATGAATATGTCTTTGCAGAGAACAGGTACCCGGGTGTACCAAAGATGGAGCTTCATACCATTGCCGGCAACAGTATTGAAGTGAATGGTGACATGATCATTCCATTGCGGATATTTCACTACAGGTTGCCAATACTCGGTTTCAGGATAGGTGACGTCGCATATATTACTGATGCCAATTACATTCCTGAGGATACCCGCGAGAAGATTATAGGTGTGAAATATCTGGTAATAAATGCCTTGCGGAAGGAGAAGCATATCTCACACTTCAGCCTCGGCGAAGCATTGACCCTGGTCGAGCAGATATCACCCAGAAAGGCTTACATTACACATATAGGACATCAGATGGGCAAACATGCAGATGTGAACAGGGAACTGCCTGTTAATGTTACCCTTGCCTGGGATGGACTTGAAGTTAATTGTGAAGAATAAACTACTTCTTTTTGTACTTGAACAGTTTCTTTTGGTACTTGTTGGAAAAGAAGTACTTGTTGCGTCCTAACTGTGAAGTGTCAATATGCGATACCTTCCTCTTCTCCTGATAAGGATTTTTCTTGGATGTGGCGCACCCAGGCACAAACAATAAAGCCGATAGAATAAAAATACTGAAGATGAAGCTTTTTAAGTAAATTCTTTTCATCAGACCAATCTAAACCATCGTTTAAAATTAGCAATAAATATATAAACAATAAACAACATTACGCATTATCTGAAAAACAGCCTGTCACATACGGCAGGGTTTTTGTATTTCAGAGCAATAAATTAAATTGCACTTCCATTAAAACGGAAACGGAAGAATTAGATTTTTATTGAAATGGCAAGGAAGAAAATCTTAGCTTTTAACTTATTTATAGCCTTTATAGTGACTTCCATAACCGGCCAGTCGCTTGAAAATATAGGCATTACAAAAGAGACAGGTGCAAAGGTGGTCAGGTTCATACTTGATGACAGCACCATTGTTAATCTCTCGTCCGGAAGGCCGCTCTTCAGCATCAGGATCAATGGTAACTATTATGAATCGGATGATGTTCCTGCCGGACTTACAGGGAGTCGTTTCGTAATGATATTCCCGGGAGGAGTGGAGGCTGGGTTCACACCAAGGACCATGGGTAGAGAAGGTTGGTATGCGGAACTCATGATCCGGAACAACAGAAATGATACTGTCAGGATAAGCGATGTGGTACCGTTCGCAGAAAACAGGGAAAATGTATTTATTACAGGTTATGGCCCTCCTGACCTTGCAAGAGCTAACCTGTTTATTCCCGGAAAGAGCCCGGTGAGAGTTATTTTACCTGACAATGCATGGGAGATGGGATTCTCTGCCTTCGACACCGATACCACCTTTTCGGTGGCTTCAATAGCAAGGCGCGGCCAGACTGATCTCGGAATAAAGAGACGATACGAAACAATACTTCCTCCGGGGGCTTCAGTATCATATAACATCTGGGCCGATATATATGATGGGCCATGGCAGGAAGGCCTTAAACTAATGTTTGCCGGCAGGTACCTCTATGACCTGGATAACTTCAATGAATCGTTATACCTCCGCGAAGATCTGAAATGGATACGTACTGGTTACCTTATTATACTTCAGATGGCATGGGACAGGGAGTTCTTTGACAGAGTCACCGGAGCCTCAGGTTTCAACACTTTCCTTGCGTCATACAACAATATTTTCGGACATGTAGATGCCTACGGAATATGGCCTACATGGCCACGCCTGGGCCTTGATGAGAGAAACCAATGGGATCTTTACCGCGACCTGCCGGGAGGCACAGAAGGACTGAAAGCCATCAGCAGGCAGGCAAAGCTTAACGATTGCAGGTTCTTCATTGCCTATAACCCATGGGACAGAAGCACACGTGAGGAGGATCATCTTAAGGGTATGGCTGAAATGATTGCCGCTACGGAAGCTGACGGTGTTGTACTTGACACGCAGGGCAGCTCAAGCGCGGAACTGCAACAGGCAGCTGATACGGTCAGGCAGGGGGTTGTCATGTTCTCTGAAGGAATGGCCGTTGTTAAAGATATGCCCGGGATAATATCCGGAAGGGTACATAACGCACTCTTCCTGAGCCCGGAACTGAACCTCAACAAGCTTATAAGGCCTGATTTTGCAATTTTCAGGGTTGCTGATGTCGGCGAAGACATACTTCATCGTGAAATCTCAGTCGCCTTTTTCAACGGCTACGGAACAGAATTGAACCTCTTCCGTGCCGGAGGAAGGGGAGATGATTATACTTCTGACCTTAAGTACCTGGCAAAGACGACATTGCTCCTCAGGCAAAACAGCGATGCATTCCTTGATAAAGACTGGACACCACTAATTAACTGTGGATCAGACAAGGTTTACATCAATCGATGGAAGGCAGGCGACAAGACGATTTACACGATACTCAATATGGACAATAACGGTGCTGTTGGTCCTATGTTCAGGTCGGAAGAGACAGAGGGAAAACACATTGTATCCCTCTGGCATCATGAGGAGATTACTGCTGTAAATACAGGCGTCCATTCGATGGTTCCGGTCAGTACCCGGGGATGGCCAAAGGAGTATGACGGCACCAGAAGAGAGAGTTCTGTTGACTGCATTGCACTCCTGCCAAATCTTCTTGATGCAGAACTTAAAGGCAACAGGCTTCATCTGAAGAGCAAAAGCAACGGAAAATTATCGCTTTGGAAAGGATCTCCCGACTACGAAAATACCCCCGTTATTTTTTCCTCCCCGGTCGATACTGTTATTATTACAGATGACCTGTTCGGCCTGATGGAAGGGAAGATTGTTATACAGCTTACCAATGAAGGACTACTGCTTGATGAGAGAATCGTAAAGGTAACAGGTGGCATACCATGGCTGGTATCGGAAACAAAACGCACCAGGCCGGCATTGGGTATCCCTGAAGGAATGGTACTCGTCCCCGCTGCAACCATCAGGTATACACTCAGATCCAATGACGAGTTTATTGCTTATCCGTCAGCAGGTGAGGAGATGGCCGTAAGCATCGACAGTCTCCTTGTGGATAAATATCCGGTAACCAACGAGGAGTACCTGCGTTTTATCATGGAAAGCAGGTATATCCCCGATGATACCGCCAATTACCTGAAGCACTGGGTCAATGGCCTGCCTGCTCCTGGTCAGGAAAAATACCCCGTGGTATATGTCAGCCTCCGGGATGCAGAAGCCTATGCCAGGTGGGCAGGTAAAAGACTTCCAACAGAGGCTGAGTGGCAGCTGGCCTCGCAGGGAACAGATAAAAGGCTGTGGCCCTGGGGTAATGATTTCCATGCCACCAAATGCAACAATGCTTTTGGCAGACCAACTCCGGTTGATGCCTTCCCAAAAGGAGAGAGCCCGTATGGAGTAGCCGATCTTGTGGGAAATGTATGGCAGATGACTGCCGACCTATATTGTAACGGAGCCTACTATTTTAATATTATAAGGGGAGGCAGTTACTTCAAGCCTGAATCAAGCTTCTGGTATATACAGGGTGGCCCCCAGTCACTTGATAAGAGACAGATGCAACTGCTGGTCTCAGAAGGTTACGACAGAAACTCAACCGTTGGATTCAGGTGCGTGCAGGATTTATAGCAGGGGGCAAGGAGCAAGGAGCAGTGGGCAGGGGGCAAGGAGCATCTGAATATCGAACAAGGAATGATGATTTTTGATTTATGAAGTGAGGACTGATGAGTTTCAGGTTCCTGGTTAATTGTTTCAGAATATCCTAGCCAACAGATTGCACGATTGCACGATAGCACGATATCAGACCTTCAGACCCTCAGCTAATCCTCCGTGCACCGTCACCAATTCCCGGAAGGTAGAAGTCAGCAGTAAGACCTGTCTTTTGAGTGTAAACAGCCCCCAGCTTTTCTATAAAAGCATCGGCATGTTCACCTTCGATAACAGAGACAGTGCATCCTCCGAAGCCAGCCCCTGTCATCCTGGTACCTATTACCCCCGGCAGCCTGCGTCCTTCATAGACAAGCGTATCAAGCTCGACACCCGTTACCTCATAATCAGTGCACAGTGAGTCATGTGATTCATTCATTAACCTTCCAAAGGTCTTAATATCATTTTTCTCTAATGCGGTTATTGCATTGAGCGTTCGCGCATTCTCAGTAATGACATGCTTTGCTCTTTTTCTAACAACTTCATCAGGGATGCACTTATCAAGTAGCCAGAGGTCGCTTACAGTCAATTCGCTAAGATTACTGATTTTTCTGTGTGATGATATGAGCTCCACCGCCTTTTCACACTCTGCCCGCCGCTCATTGTACTTTGAGTCGGTCAGGCCCCTGCGTTTATTTGTATTTGTGATAATAAGACGCCTGCTGCCTAGTTGCAGGGGAGCATATTTATATTCCAGAGTGTCACAGTTAAGATTGATGGCATGGTCTTTCCTTCCAAAGGCGACAGCGAACTGATCCATTATTCCACAGTTCATTCCAACAAAATGGTTTTCAGCCTTTTGTCCCATCTTTACGAGCTCCATTGTTTCTAATCGTGAAGCTGTCAGTTCGTTCAATGCCACCGCCATAACCATCTCTATTGAAGCTGATGATGAGAGGCCGGCACCGTTGGGAATATCACCGTAAAAGAGAAGCTCAAGGCCGGGTGCCGGTATCCCTTTCTTCGCGAATTCGTTAATAACACCAACAGGATAATTGGTCCAACTACCCAGGAGCGGAGTATAGACTGAATTTACTGGAATAACAATGTCACCCGGAAAATTTAGACTGGAGAGCCTTATCTCTGGTTTTTCAATTTTTCTTGCAACCAGTGAGGTGCCAAAATCAAGAGCACATGGGAAGACGAAGCCGCCATTGTAATCTGTATGTTCACCGATAAGATTAACCCTGCCGGGTGAATAAAAAATAACAGGGTCTTTCACCCTGTCACCAAATTTTCTGAAGAATTCCTCCTTCAAATAATTAATATCAGCCTTCATACTTTTAACTTTTTCTCTATTTCAACAATCTGGTTTCTGAAGTGACGATCAGTGTCAATAAGGTTATTGACTGTCTTGCACGCATGCAGAACAGTTGCGTGGTCCTTGCCTCCGATGCATGAGCCGATACTTGCAAGCGATGCCTTTGTAAGGTTCTTTGAGAAGTACATTGAAACCTGCCTGGCCTGTACTATTTCCCTCTTCCTTGTTTTGCCCTGCATCTGGTCGACCGGTATCTTGTAATATTCACAAACCACCTTCTGGATGTAATCAATAGTGATCTCCCTGCGCTGGGTATTTACAAGCCTGTCAACCATCTGACGGGCAAGCTCAAGTGTCACTTCCTTCCGGTTCAGTGTTGACTGTGCGTATAGAGAAATCAGACCTGATTCAAGCTCTCTTATATTTGAAGATATGTTTTCAGCGAGGAATTCAAAGATATCTTCAGGAAGCTCAATTCCGTCATTATATGCTTTCTTCCTCAGTATCGCAAGCCTGGTCTCATAATCAGGCTTCTGAAGATCAGCCAGCAGCCCCCATTTGAAGCGTGACAAAAGCCTCTGTTCCATCCCCTGGAGCTCAACAGGCGGCTTATCACAGGTAAGTATCAGCTGCTTTCCTGACTGGTGGAGGTGATTGAAGATGTGAAAGAAAGTGTCCTGTGTCTTTTCCTTCCCGGCGAATTCATGTACATCATCAATAATGAGCACATCAATCATCTGGTAGAAATGGAGGAAATCGTTCTTGTTGTTGTTCCTGATCGATTCAACAAACTGAGTCTGGAACTTATTGGCATTGACATAGAGAACTGTCTTGTCAGGTTGCTTCTCTTTTACCAATATTCCTATCGCCTGCACAAGGTGAGTCTTGCCAAGACCGGAATCGCCGTAAATCATCAGCGGATTGAATGCAGTACCCCCGGGATTGTTTCCTACTGCAATACCTGCAGAACGGGCAAGCCTGTTGCAGTCACCTTCTACGAAGTTTGCGAATGAGTAATCTGGATTAAGCCTCGGATCAAAATGCAACTTCTTGATTCCAGGGATTATAAACGGATTTCTGATTGCTGGCTGTGTTACCTCAAAAGGAACCTGCATCGGCTTGTTCTGTAAATCACCCTTATTCCTTGAGGGGTATTTCACAGTATAGGGTTTGCCATTGCTGTAACCTGAGTTCTCCATGATAATATTGTACTCAAGCTTTGCATCATTACCCATCTCACGCCTTAAGGTCTTGCGGAGTATATCAATATACTGTTCTTCAAGATATTCATAAAAGAACGGACTGGGCACCTGAATTGTA
>JALOMO010000128.1 GCA_025455395.1 Bacteroidales bacterium | reverse complement strand
CAGTTATCTGTTGTCGGTTAGTCACCAGTCACTCTGAAACCCTGAAACGGCCTAAGACCAAGACCGCAAGACCGCAGGACAGTTGACCGCAGGACAAAAGAGAAGTGACTAGAGTTGGTAGTGAGCTAATTAAGTGCACTAAAGTGCCTAAAGTGATCTAGAGTGACTAAAGTTAAAAGAATAATAAATAAAGCCAGGATAATATTCTTTGTTTCAGTAGTTTTAGTCTTGATCGTGTATGTGGGAGGATGCAGACGTGCCGGAGGGTGGCTGGTGAAAGAGGATGTGCCTGTGCATGCCGATGCCATGGTGCTGCTGATGGGAGGCATATCAGACCGGGTGCTGCAGGCAGCTGATCTGTACAGGGAGAGAAGAGCAGGAAGGCTCATTATAGTGGAGGAGAGCATGGGATCATACAAGAGGCTTGAGGCAAGAGGCATCAGGATAATAAGCAATACTGACCAGGCAAAGGATGCTGCCATCAAACTGGGTATACCTGCTGACAGCATTACGGTCCTTCCCGGCGATGCGAAGAGCACAATCAATGAAGCTGAAGTCATAGCGGAATATCTTACCGCAGCCGGCAATATCGACACGATCATAATAGTCTCATCAGCACCTCATACACGCAGGGCATCAATGATCTTCCGCATGTCTCTCAGGAGTGCTCATACCGACGTATCAGTTTTCTGCAGTCCCAGCAGGTATACCGGTTTTGATGCTGACCGGTGGTGGCGTGATAAGGAGGACGTTCAGGTTGTACTATCGGAGTTTGTTAAGATTTGTAGTTTTGTTGGGTTTGAGAGAAGAAGATTGAAGTGAAATGGTGGTATGGTGAAAAGGTGTCAAGGTGAAAAGATTATATGGACAATACGATAAAAAGTTACAGAGATCTGGAAGTTTGGAAGAAGTCAATGGATCTTGCTGTAAGAGTCTACGATGTAACCACTGAGTTTCCTCAGGCAGAAATCTATGGGCTGAGCTCACAACTCAGAAGAGCAGCCGTCTCAATACCCTCAAATATAGCCGAAGGATCATCACGTAACTCTACCAAAGAATTCATTCAATTTTTACATATTGCCAACGGTTCCTTGTCAGAAATAGAGACACAGCTTGAACTGGCTGTACGCTTTAACTATATTCCTGTAAACAGCCTGCAGCCACAAATAAACCATATCCGCAGCATGCTGTTTGGTTTATGCAGGTCTCTCAAAGCAAAAACAAAATAAGCCTTTTCACTTTTTCACTTTTTCACCTTTCCACCTTTCCACTTTTTCACTATTTCACAAATAGAACAGGTGATAGGGTGATAAGGTGATAGGGTGATAAGGTGTAATACCTTTATTAGTATGCCCCGACCTTTTTACCATACCACCATATCACTTTATCACTTTACCACCTTAACACAATGAGAACAGAAATCAATCTTGACCACTTCATAAGCACTTACGTAACAAAGCGCCCTGAGAGTCTGCTTAAGCCTGATCTGGAAAAGTATCAGGGTGAGCTGGAGAAGCGGATCAGCGGCAAAAGGGTGCTTGTCATCGGAGGAGCAGGGACAATAGGATCGCACTATATAAAAGCCATCCTGAAGTATAATGTCAGCAGGCTGGTGGTGGTTGACATCAATGAGAACGGTCTGACAGAGCTGGTGCGTGACCTGCGGAGCTCAACAGGCTATAATATACCTGCAGAATTCATCACCTACCCGATGAACTTCGGTGACAGGGTCTTCGGGAAGATGTTCCGGTCGATGGCGCCGTTTGACATCGTGGCCAACTTTGCCGCACACAAGCATGTCAGAAGCGAGAAAGACATTTTTTCCATCGAGGCGATGATTGAGAACAATGTTTTGCGTGCGAAGGAGCTCTTAGAGCTTCTTCTGCGGTTTCCTCCTGAACATTTTTTCTGTGTGTCAACAGATAAGGCGGCTAATCCGGTCAACATCATGGGGGCCAGCAAGAAGCTGATGGAAGAGCTTATAATGTCATATTCCGGTAAGCTGAAAATAACGACTGCCCGCTTTGCCAATGTTGCTTTTTCGAACGGCAGCCTGCCGCTGGGATTCATTGAGAGACTGAATAAAGGGCAGCCGTGGTCGTGCCCGCTGGGCATCAGGCGTTTCTTCGTCTCGCCACAGGAGTCGGGCGAGCTTTGCATGATAGCCTCAGTGATGGGAGAGTCGGGTGACATATTCTTCCCGAAAGGAGAGAGACATGATATCTTTCGACACCATAGCACATGATCTTCTGAAATACCTGGGGATGAGAGCAGATATATGCGGTACCGAGGAGGAGGCTAAGGCTAAGGTTAAGGTTAAGGTTGAGGTTGAGGCTGAGGTTAAGGTTAAGGTTGAGGGATATCCGGTATATTTTTTTGAGTCGGATACGTCGGGAGAGAAGTCTTATGAGGAGTTCTTTACTGAAAATGAGATACTTGACAATGAGAGGTTCATCAGCCTGGGGGTGATAAAAAACTCTGTCAGGAAAGATATCGGTGAGGTGGATGAAATTTTCTCAAAACTGAAGCAGATATTCACTTCCGAAAATGTCTCAAAGACAGAAATAGTTGAGGCCCTGAGAGAGTGGCTTCCGAACTTTGATCATATCGAGAAAGGTAAAGGACTTGATTCGCAAATGTAATAATAGGTCGTGCAGTCGTGCGGTCAGATGTCATGCAGTCTTAAAATCCGGACAATCTGTTTCTGCACCTGCTATTTAATTATAAAATTCGACCGCAAGACCGCGGGACCGCAAGACAAACCCTGAACCATGTATAGAAACTTCCTCAAACGATTGATTGATATTGTATTGTCAGGCACTGCCCTGCTGATTTTGTCGCCGCTGCTTATACCGGTAATAATCGGGCTGGTGCTGACCGGAGAGCATTATGTTTTCTATTTCCAGAAGAGGATTGGCTACAGGAACCGGCCATTTGACATCTGGAAATTTGCCACAATGCTTAAGGCGAGTCCAAACCTGCCGGGTGGTATCCATACAACCAGGAATGATCCCCGGCTGATGCCCATGGGAGGATTCCTGAGAAAGACAAAGATAAACGAGATACCGCAGTTGGTGAATATCCTGAAGGGTGACATGAGCATCGTTGGTCCCCGGCCCCTGGTTGACAGGACCTTTGATCCCTATCCTGACCATGTCAAGGCAAATATCTATAATGTAAGACCGGGGCTGACAGGCATAGGGTCGGTTGTCTTCAGGGATGAGGAGAGGCTCCTTTCGGAGACAAGGCTTGACAAGGCGGTGTATTATGCCACTCACATATCTCCTTACAAGGGGGAGCTTGAATTATGGTACCAGAAGCATCTTTCACTTTACACAGACCTGATGCTGATCTTCCTGACAGCATGGGTGGTCTTTTTCCCGGAGTCGGGGCTAACTTACAGGGTCTTCAGGGATCTGCCCGGCAAGCCGGAGGTTCTAAAAAATGAGTAAGAAGTAAGAAGTAAGGAGTAAGAAGTAAGAAGGGTGAGATTAGTTTTAAACTTCCTGCTTTCTTCAGACCCTCAGACCCTCAGACCTTCAGACCTCAGACCTCAGACCTTCAGACCTTCAGACCTTCAGACAATAAAAATTTAGGGGGGAACTAAATTTTATTAATACCTTTGCTTTAAGTTATGGAACAACTTACCTCTCCTAACCTGCCTGAGATTGTTATAGAAGGATTATGGGCCATTGTGGCAGCTTTCGTCAGTGCCATGGTGATCACCTGGTACTATATCCCGAAGGTGATAAGGGTTGTCAGGCAGCGGCATCTTGAAGACAAACCGGGAGACCATAAGATTCACAACGGTGAGATACCCACGCTCGGGGGGATAGGCATCTTTGCAGGGTTTATCTTCGGCTACCTTATCGGGGTGGATGGAAACATTACCGGCCTGTCATATTTCACCGCAGCAACGGTGATGCTCTTCTTCGTAGGTGTGAAAGATGACCTCATCTACCTTCATCCGAAGAAAAAGCTTATCGGAGAGCTTGGCTCGGCGCTGGTGATAGTGCTCTTCACCGACCTGCGCATTACTAACCTGCATGGCTTTCTGGGCTTTACAGATATCTCTGCCCTCGGGTCATACTTTGTGACAATCTCCGTCATGCTTCTGATCATCAATGCTGTCAACCTTATAGACGGAATTGATGGCCTTGCAGCCTCGGTGGGTATTATTGCCTCCCTGGCATTCGGTGCATTTTTTTATCTCTCGGGAGACAATGGGTATGCTGCCATGGCAGCTGCGCTGCTCGGTGCTCTGATTGCTTTCATCAGGTTTAACATCACTGACGGGCCGAACAAGATATTCATGGGCGATACCGGCTCGCTTGTGATCGGCTTCACCCTGGCTGTCTTTGCCATAAGGTTCAATTATATAGAGGCGGAGCATGCCTCATTCATCAGCCTGAGGTCTACACCGGCGCTGTCAGTGGCAATACTGATTGTGCCGCTGTTCGACACATTCCGTATTATACTGGTGCGCCTCAGCAACCATCAAAGGCCATATGTGGCAGACAAGCGTCATATACATCACCTCATGCTTCGTGCCGGGTTCAGCCACAGGGAGGCCACCCTGTATATTTCTCTCTTCAACATCTCTCTCATTACAATTGTATTCCTGCTTGACAGATTAGGCATCTTCCTTCTGGGATTGCTTATGCTGGCGCTCTGCAGCCTGGCTACTTTGATCATCATCGGTGCTGTCAGGCGGAGAGAGGCTGGGAGGGGTGGTAGTGAAGTATGAAGTAAGAAGTAAGTAGTAGGTAGAATTTCAGACCAGATGCCGGAACAGCTATCAGGTATTCCTTCGTCAAGGAGACGGAGGCAAGGTGTGAGATATTGGCAATTGTTGAGCTAACTGCAAAACATTCAATTGCACACCGGTGCAATCACATGACCATTGTTGAATTTGAAATTCTTCGTCAGTCGGTAAGACTCGATGACAGGGCTGATGCTGTAAGACAGACCCTGGCAATTATTGAATCCGGGTCAGTAAAATGGGAGAGGCTGCTTCTCATGGCTGAGCTGCATCACATAAGGCCTCAGCTTGCACAGTTAATGAACCATATTGAGCCTGATCTTGTGCCGGTCGGCTTCAGTGAGACACTAAACAGAAGATACCAGGCTAATCTGCACGATCAGATAAGCTATGCCGCGGAGTTCCTGAGGTTAATGGAGATTTTTAGGGAAACAGGCATAATGGCTGTTCCTTTCAAGGGTTTCTGGCTGGCGCATGAGATGTACGGCAGTCTCGGTGACAGGGAGGCAGGCGACATTGATCTGTTCACAGACTTCAATGATCTGAAAAGAATAAAGTCAATAATGGTTGAAGAGGGATACCTTGTTGAAAGGCAGATGTCAGGGTATACCATGGATGATCTTTACCACAGATGCGGAGAGTACAATTTTGACAGGTTTGACGGAGAAATATGCAGATATCATTTTGAATTTCACTGGCGGATTAGCTCTCCGGTGTATGGCCTGGGTATAGGAACCGGAGATCTTGTGTCGCATGTGACTTCGGGGACCCTGCAGGACCATGAGCTCAGCGTGTTCACTCCCTCCGCCAGCCTGCTGCTTGCCATCATGCACCATGGAGGCAAGGATCCTTTCATGGAGCTTAAGCAGGTGCTTGACATTGCCCGGATACTGGAAAGACATGATGACATTGACTGGGATTGGGTGATCAGTACAGCCAGGCGTTATGGTGCTGAGAACCTGGTATATATTGCTGTAAAGCTTGCATCTGAACTATCGGGGGTCATTATCCCTGCGAAAATTGCAGCTAAGGCAGCGGGTCGTAGAATCGGCAACCTGACGGCTAACAGGATACGATTTATGGCGGGTGTTACAGTTTTCTGGCATCCATTGATCACCCTCAATGACTGGCTATTCCGGATACGCTCACGTACTGGTTTAATGCTGAAGATGAGGCTGGCATTTTATATCACGGGCGTTGTTATGAAGAGGTTTCTTCTGCCTGCCAGGTGGAGATAGCAGAACTGGATGAAGTATCATATACACGATTTTGATGTTTCAGTTAAGCCTGTTACAGCAACACGCAGGGTTAGAAAGCCGCTTTATGCCGGTGACAGCTGGGAGGTAAGCCAGGGTGCTTTTTTCCTCCGCATGTCAGGTGTGGGAGAGTTTTATGTATGCCGGGGCAGTGAGATAGAATTCAAAGCTGAAGCAGGCGCTGACCCTGAGTGGGTTAAGCTCTGTCTGAACGGCCAGGTGCTGGCAGCGCTGCTGCATCAGAGGAAGATAATCAACTTTCATGCGAGCAGCTTCGCCCTGGAGGGGCAGGGAATAATGGCAGCAGGTGCCACCGGAGCAGGAAAGTCGTCACTTACTGTTGCCTTTGCCCTTGGAGGGGCAGGTTTCCTGACAGATGACTTCACTCCTGTGATCTTCAGGGAGGGCAAGCCATTAATTCGGCCGGTACGAAGGGAGGTTAAACTGAGAAAAGACACTGCCGAGGCACTGGCAGTAGATGAGACAAGACTAAGGGACGCAGAGGCAGGGACAGGCAAGTGGTATATGAAGATTGATCAGGCTGATGCTGATGATTATCCGCTGCAGGCTATCATTAAGATAGAGGTTGGTGACGTTAATGAGCCAGTGTTTCCTGAGACGTCGTCAGTTGAGAGATTCGAGATGCTCAGGAGTGAGATATGTTCATGGGAGATGCTTGCCGGCATGCCGGAGACGGAGGCGGAGTATCTGCAGCAGCTGGTTAAGATTGTGGAGCAGGTAAAATTTGTAAAGGTGGTCCGCCCGAAAGAGATCAGAATTGCATCTTTTCATGATGCAGTAAGAGATCACCTTGCATGGATCAGGTGAAGTCCTCCTTCGCTAAAGCTACGGAGGACAAAGTATGAGAGGTGAAGTCCTCCTTCGATAAAGCTACGGAGGACAAAGGATGAGAGAAAATATAAGTGATGGTGCACAGAATCAGGAAATTTTTATCAATCAGCCGGAGGGAAAAGCTGTTTTTCCTGGAAGCACTGTTGCTGCAGTCATGCATAGGTCTTATGCTGAAGGTCATTCCCTTCAGGTGGATCTCCAGGCTGTTTTCAGCTCCTCATTCTTCAGTCAGCAGTCAGCAATCGACACCAAATACCTCATCCCTCACGCCTCACATCTCACGTCTCACATCTCACATCTCATATCTTGAACAGCTAAAGACAGCCACGCAGCGTGCTTCGAAAGTATCACTCTGGAGGAACAAATGCCTGATCCAATCACTTGCTGCGCGTCGCATGCTTAGCAGCCGCCGTATTATGTCGGAGCTCTCACTGGGAGTGGCTAAGGGGCATGACGGAAAAATGATCGCACATGCCTGGATTAAGGCAGGTGACTTTGAAGTGGTTGAGCAAAGCGGCGATTATAAAGAGTTATTTTGCTTCTGACAGGGTTAATTCCTGACTTGTAGTCAATATCAGAATTGTTTATTACTTTTGCAGAAGAACAGTGACAGTAACTGACCGGAAATAATGCATATTATCCCCGGGAAAGCTAAAATGAAAACAGAGGTAATCAGTAAGAAAGTCTGGGTGAAGCCTTCGGTTCAGATGCTGAATATCAGCAAGGACACGTTCAGCGGCTCACGAAGTGGCAAAGAGGCTGCCAATAAGTATGTAATTGGCGTTGCCAATCCTACTGCCCGCTAGGCCTTTATATATCCATTTTCCTAAAATTTATTGGTTATTTTATGTTGATATGGTGATTCGAAGCTGCATCAGCATTTTATCAACCCTATAGTGTATCAACAGTAGTATTCAATGCTCATCGGCGCTTTTTCCCCTGATGGCAATGTTCATCCTTTGGCTGACAGGATAAGGATTGTGTCAGAGTATGAAGGTATGCGTTTTCACCCTGTGGTCAGGGGGAACTTTGCCGGAGGGTACTATCTTCACGAACGCCTGCCTTATTCAGCTGCTGATTATTACCTGGCTGATGAGTCCGCCGGACTCCTTATCCTTCTTTCCGGGTCTCTTTACAACAGGGCGGAATTACTTCAATACTGTGATAAAGCAGCACCATGCCCTGACCCTGAGCTGATATCTCGTCTATTCCAGAAGGATGGAGCTGACTTTGTAAAAAGAGTGAACGGTGACTTTGCCATCTTTATCGGTCATTTGTCAGAAAGGAAGGCCTATCTTTTCCGTGATCACCTGGGTATCAGGCCAATGGCTTATTACTATGATCATGGTGTCTTTTTCTTTTCATCTGATATAATGGGGTTGTGCAGGGCTGTTTCAGGGAGCCGGGAAATAAACAGTGAATACCTGCTCGGAAGCTTCAAATACATCGATTATACCTTAACGCCAGACAGCAGGGTCAGGAAACTTCTTCCGGGTCAATACCTGAAATATTCAGTCAACGGGTTGAGGCAGGTGAAATACTGGAGTCCCGAAAAAATCAGGATTGACAGAACGATTTCAAGCGACAAGATGGTTTCCGATCTCAGGTCTCTTGTTAATGATGCTGTCAGGATCAGATGTGACAGGCGTTTCACTGCCGGTGCACATGTAAGCAGCGGACTCGACTCCGGTATCATTTCAGCGCTTGTGCGAAAGGAATACAGCCGGCAGGATGACTTTTACGGGTTCTCATGGTCACCTGGTGATTTTACGCCGGTGGATAACAGGTTTGATGAAAGGCGGCTGGTGGTCAGATCATGTGAAAAATCAGATATAAAGCCCCTGTTCTCCGATATGAGGGGAGCAGATTTCATCAGGTTTGTTTCTGCTTTTTATCATAACCAGGGGTACATCTCAGAGCATAAAACCATTGAGCAGGCAAGAGACCTGAATGTCAACCTGCTGTTCAGCGGCTGGGGGGGTGATGATTTTATAAGCACGGGAGACCTCGGTATTGATATGGACCTGCTTACAGGACTGAGATGGCGCATCTTCTTCCGCAGAAATCCCGTTACCGGTCCAAAGCAGTTCATCAGGAATTTCCTCTATTTTATTCTTAAGCCTTCCCTGGGGATAATGGATAAAGGCACTGTACAATCTTTCATGAATGATGCCCTTCATGTCAAGAAGTCTTTCAGGCGCAGCAACGCTGTTGCTTTAAGGAACATGTACTTCTACAGGTCAAGACAACAACGTCATCTCAGGCTGCTAAGGTTTTACCATATACAGGAACGGTGCGAGAGCTGGGCAGTGAACGGCTTTCGCAGCGGAGTTGAGTACCGTTATCCGCTGCTTGACCGGCGCATCGTCGAATATATGCTTAAAGTCCCGTCTGAAGCCATATGCCGGGCCGGGCTCTTTCGTCCCATACTCAGGGAGACAGGGAAAGGGATTATACCGGAGGAGGTAAGGCTTAACCAGTCCAAGAATGATCCGGTTTACTGGGAGTATATTTCAGAGCTTACCGGGACAGCGGCAGTCACCTTCATGGATGAGGTCACCGGATGGAAGGCGAACAGGGACCTGCACTTCATCGATTTCGAACTACTGGAGGAAGATATCCGCAGATATCATAAAAATCACGATAAGACTGACAGTGACATTCTTTTCAGGTCACTGGTAAACATTAAGGCGGTTCATGAGTTTACTAAAACCTACAGAAGCGGCTGCCGGTAATTACTATGCCAGGACGGAACCGGAAGTATCTTTAAGTTTTTAGAAATTGATTAGTCCCCTGCGGTGCATTTGTAAATTAATTTAATACATTTGCAAACTGGTGGCAGTTATGATAATAGCTGTAAAATTTCAAATTGCTTCAGAATAAGCTGATATGAAAAAAGAGGTAATCAAAAAGAAAGTATGGGCTAAACCGTCTGTACAGTCTCTGAATATCAGGAAAGATACCTTCAGTGGCTCAGGTGTGGGAGCTGAAGGCAGTTCAAAGGCAGGACCTCCGAAGAAGTTTTAGAAGCTATTTCTGCCGGTTTCTCAAATAGATAAAATCAAGACACTTTTACTATTCAGGTAATTTCCTGAGTCTGCCTGTACCCTGTTTATGGTCATTTCCCGGGGCTGCCTGAAAAATTCTTCCGGATGATAAGTGGATCATTCTCTTTAAAGAGTGAAGCAAATTCTTCGACAGACCGGTTCTCAGGAATCGGGAATGAGGATATCAGGTGCTGTTCTGTATCGGTGGGTAGCTTTGCCGGCCGGTACTGTCTTAACTCACGCCTTCCGTAT
>JALOMO010000127.1 GCA_025455395.1 Bacteroidales bacterium | reverse complement strand
TCAGCTGCGACGCCGGTTGTCCTTGCAATAGCCTCAGCCTTCAAAACGTGCATCTCGGCAAGCCGCAGGTACAGGGTTGCTGAATTGGCTACAAGTTCTTCATCAGTCAGGCCGTAACTGGCTATTTTACCCATAGTTCCATAATTGTAACTTGTCACCCCTGTACTTGCGGTATAATAAGTAATCGTGTCATTTATAGCCTTCTGATACTGAGAATTCAGGGGTGAAAGTGCCTTGACCCAATCCGTTGACCTATAATAGCCCGACCACCTGCATCTTACTGTTCCCAGATCGGAAGCGAGTGATATTGGTGAGAAATACCTGCTGAAAATCACCTCTTTGGAACTGTTTCGCTTTTTGAATATTGAATAGTGATCAGTCTCCATCGCGAATTTGCCGCTGCCAATCACCTCGTCAGTCAGGGTTTTTACTTCAGCCCAGTCCTGGGGAGTGCCTCTCATTGCAAGCAATTTGGCCTTAAAAGCCTTGGCCGTCACCTTTGAGGTGTGGTATACGTCACTGAACTCCGGTCCGTTTTCAATGCAGTAATCAAGGTCCTCAATCAGCCTGTCATAGGATTCAGATACCGTAAGTCTTGGCTGCATGTGGTTACTGAAAACTGAAGGCTCGGTTCTGAAGATAATTCCGTCCTCTGACTCTGTATCCCAGAAGTGTGAATAGAGCCGGAATGTATAAAAATTGGCAAAGAACCTGAGAAATCTGGCCTCTGCTAAAATCTCCTTTTTCCGGTTTCCGGTAAACTCTTCATCATCCAGATCTTCTGTCAGTTTTATCTGCCAGTTGGCCCCATTAACCAACTTGTATGCATAGTTCCAGCTATCAAGTACCTCATAGAAATCGACAGTGATGGAATTGAAGATAAGCATTCCTTCCCATCCGGCTTCTTCGGTGCCGGTGCTACTGCCGGACCCTCTTGTTGTTCCAGCAAGATGTCCGAAATTAAGACAATAGTGCCATTCCCATTGGTAACCGCCTGAGGCCAGGTAAGAATAGACTCCAACAAGGTTGGTTTCAGCCCCTTCTGCATTTGTCACAACATTTGAATCCACATTGCTGTGTGCCGGTATCTGATTGTCAAGAACCTCCTCGCATGAGGTGAGGAGAGCCCCCAATAATATTGCTGTTATAATCTTTTTCATTGTCTTCCGTTTTATCGCATCATGATTTTTACTCCAAGGGTGAATGTGCGCGTAAGCGGGTAAATAGAAAAATCCTGAGCCGCTCCTGCAATTCCTGATGAATACGCCTCCACATTTGTACCGGGATATGTAGTCAGGGTAAAAATATTGTTTACTGATCCATAGAAATTAACAGTACTTAACCCGATCTTCTTTACCCATGCTTCCGGCAAGTCATACCCCAGGGTAATATCTGTAAGTTTGAAATATGATGCATCAAAGAGGTAATTATCAGCTACGCCCTTCTCCCACCCGGCTCCGAAGCGCTGGAATATTGTCGTGGGGTTATTCGGAGTCCAGCTCCATAGTGCATATTCCAGAACATTAGCAGGGTTAGAAAGATTGGCATGAAATTGGTCCTGCAGTCCTGTCCAGTGTTTCTGTGCTCCCACTGAGAATTTACCTGCCACACGAAGGGTTAATTTCTTATACCTTGCATCCACATACAGACCACCAAAAAAGTCCGGTTCGGTTTTGCCGATAACTTCCCTGTCATACAGAGCATCAATCTTCCCGTCTTCGTTCAGGTCTTTATAATAATAACGTCCAAGTTGGGCATAGTTGCCTGACTGTGCTATGCTTGTCTCGTAAGCCTGCTGAGCTGTTTGATAGACGCCGGCTATCCTGTACCCGTATATCAGCCCAAGTGGTTCACCTACCTTCAGCACCGATGTAGCGCCGCTACTCACCGCGTTCCCATATGCATCGCCTGCTATATCCTTATCAAGATTTAACACTTTGCCCCTGTTGCCTGCGATATTGAATCCAAGGAACAACGACCAATCTGAGTTTTCAATTATCTGGGCTTTCATCTCAAATTCAAGACCCTGATTCTCAATCTGGCCTATGTTCTGGTTGACACTCGTCAGGCCTGCACTTGGCGAAAGAGAATATCCAAACAGCAATCCGTCAGTAAACTTATAATAGTATCCAAAAGTACCCATGAGCCTGTTTTTAAAAAATCCGAAATCGGTGGCAATATCGATCTGTGAGGTCTCCTCCCAGCGGACTTCATCATTGCCAATAGAAACAGGTATTGTTCCCGCCTGTCCAAAATATTCTGATCCACCGAACATTGTCCTCCATGAATACCGGCCTATCCTGTTGTTACCCGTAACTCCCCATCCTGTACGTAATTTCAGGAATGAAAGCCCGAAGCCATTATCCTTAAGAAAACTCTCTTCAGAAAGCACCCAGGCAACCGCAACCGAAGGGAACCATCCTGCCCTGTACTGTGGTGCGAACTTAGAAGATGCATCCCTCCTGATTGTTCCTGTAACGAGGTATCGGTCTCCGAATTTATAGTTAGCCCTTCCATAGAGAGAGTAGAATGCAGATGCATCATCAGAACCGGATGAACTGACCCATTTTGTTGCATTATATACAGTGTTCTGAATGTAGTCATCCGGAAAATTCTGATAAATCTGGTTCAGGTTGCCGTCCTTATCCTGATTGAAAGTGGCACCAGCCATCAATGAGATATCGTGTCTCCCGGTAGTCTTCGTATAGTAGATAACGTTGTCGAGATTCAACTGGTTAGAATACCCTGAGTTTGTATGTAGTTCGCCATCAACTCCCCTGTAATATCCGCCTGATCCGGTATAGGTATAGGATCCGTAGTAGAGTGACCCCTCATACTGACTTGCAGCATACGAAAATGTCAATTGATATCTCAGATCCTTTGTAAAAAGGATACGACCGTACCCATTAATATTATAGTTGAAATTTTTGGTTATAGCAGGCGCCTCATTAGCCATCTGGAGAGGGTTGTCAAGATACCTGTTATGGCCTGTGCTCCAGAACCTGAAATAATCGCCAGATTCATCATATGCCGGAACATCGGGTCTCGCCTTATAGACAAGCAACATGCCGTCACCTGCACCCCAGTCCCCTCCGAAGAGAGATCTTCTGACCGGGTAACTCGCGGCCGAAACATTAAAGCCCATTTCAAAATACCTTGTCGGGCGGAGATCCATCTTAAGATTTGCTGTCATTCGCTGACTTTCATTTCCTATTATTTTGCCCTTATCTTTTGTATACCCGAAAGAAGCGTAGTATGAGGCCTCTTTGGATCCACCCCTGATACCTAACATATGATTGGTATTAATCGGAGTCTGTGTCAGGTAATCTGTCCAGTCAGTCTCGGCTTCTCCAAAGTAACCGGGGACCGCCACCCCTGTGAAATTGCTCGTGGTCCTTATATCAAGGTTTGCCTTGGGTGTTGCATATTTTGCATACTGGTAGTTATACATAACCCCTCTTGTCACCATCTCCTTATAATCCTCTGTACTAAGACCCTGTATCTTCGTTGAATAGGCTTGAGAAGAGACATTTCCGTTATAAAAAATCTCAAAGCCGCCCTGTTTTCCCTGCCTGGTTGTAATGAGCAATACACCTGAACTGCCCTTTGAACCATATATTGCGGCTGCGGATGCCCCCTTTAGAACATCTATGCTTTGTATATCATTTGGATTGAGAAGATTAAGATCATAGCTGTCTGGCATAGGCACCTCATCTATAACGATCAGAGGGGAGGCATCACCCTGGAGAGAGGACTCGCCCCTGATCCTTATGCGAACCTGATCACCTGGTCTTCCGTTACCTCCCAACACCTCCATACCGGAAACCTGCCCCTGAAGTATCTGTCCGGTTGAGGTAAAACCGGTATTTTCCAGAACCTCACTGGAGATACGTACGACAGAGCCGGTAAGGTCCTTCTTCTTGGCAGAACCGTAGCCTATCACAACGGCCTCTTCAATCTCGTTCACCGCCTCCCTCATGATCAGATCTATACTGGATTGCCCGTTAACGGCTTTCTCTTCAGAAAAATATCCCAGGAAAGAGAAGTTGAGTTTTGCATTTGCATCGGCAACCTGAATTGTATATTTACCTTCTGCATCGGTGCTTGTACCGTTGACTGTCCCCTTTTCAATTATTGTGACACCGAACATAGGCTGACCAGTTTCATCTTTAATGATTCCGGAAACCTTAAACCGTTGCTGTAATTCCCCGGCCAACGAATCTATCAGATTCAGAGGAACTAATTCGATTTCCTTATTCTTGATAAGTATGACTTTGTTGTCAATCTCGTATTGAAGCTTAGTTCCGGCAAGGATTGTCTCAAGAGCCTCATTGACAGATACATTATCAAGCTTCACTTTAAAGTCAGATGTCAAATTGACATCGCTGGAACTATATAGGAATCCCAAACCGGTCTGCTTCTCAATTTCATTAAGGCAATCCTTCAGGGAGCCCTTTTTAATATCAATCGATACCGATTGCCCTGCCACCATGGCAGAAAGATTGATTGCAAAAAGAAAGGTAAGAACAAACGTATTTGTCATTATCATCACTCCTTTCCAACTTTTTCTCTTAAAGTGTTCAACATCTGGAAGTTTTTTCATAAATTTGGGTGTTAAGTTAGACGTATGGTTCCTGTAGGAATTGCGTTTAATTCGTGGGAGGATAGGCCAATATTCTCCCACATTTATTTTATTTTAATTATGTTATTTTCTACTTCAAATTCATGATCACTCACTCTCTCCAGGAGGTCAATAATAACATCAAAACTCTCAAACCGGGGCAACTGACCTGTTAGTCTTTCGTACTGGGCATTACTATCTATAAAAAAGACTGAAATATCATACCATCTGCCCAGCTTTTGAAAAAGCCCGAACATTGTCTCATCCTCAAAGACAAATCTGCCTCTTGTCCAGGCGGAATAAAGGTTCGCATCCACCTGCCTGACCTCGGTGGTAAGAGACCTCTTGTCAAGTATAATCTGCTGGTTGGGGATGAGAGAAATCGATTCACCCTGAATGCCCTTTATCTCAGTTATCTCAATCTCTCCCTCTGCCAGAGTCAGAACTTGCAGATTGTCATCAGCGTAGGCGCTCACATTGAATGAGGTGCCCAGAACTGTCAATTTCAGATCGCCGGTATTAACAATAAAAGGTTTATTAACATCAGGGGCGATCTCAAAATATGCTTCACCCGATAAATACACCTCCCGTGTCAGCCCCGTGAAAGTTACCGGATAGCGCAATTCAGTCTCAGAATTGAGCCAAACCCTTGATCCGTCAGAGAGTGTAAGGGAGAACTCTCTGCCATGGTCAATCCTGAGGATGTTATAGTCAGAGACACCTGTCCCTTCATCCTCTGCCAAATAAACAATATTTGCCGAATCGACCCATATCTCTCCCATCCTCTTCTTTAGTCGTATTACAGTATCCCTTGTTTCAAGAACAACTGTACTTCCGTCAGCAAGTGTCAGTAATGCAGATGACCTGCCAGGGAGAATATCGGATCCGGTCGTTTCGACATTTTGAACTCTGTGAATCAGGAAAATCGGAAGAGCAACCAGTATAATCAGAATAGCAGCAACTCTGGCCAGTGTCAGAAATCTGTTGCTGTCTCTGTTAACATGGTGCCTTTCAAATTCACTCCACGCCTTTTTAAAGTCATATTGCTCTTCCGGGCTCTTCTCTCTCGCTTTTGCCTGAAAAGCAAGTGCTTTATCGAAATAGAGGCGGTTCTCCTTTGCATTAAGCCAGTCATTGAAGGCCTTCTCCTCTGCACTGTCAAGGTTTCCAACCAGGGCCTTTCTGAATAAAGCCCAGTCAATATGTACTTTATTTCCCATTTTATATATATAAGGCAGTTAGCACTCAATTTTGGGTGACATCCCGGGATTATTTTTAAAAAATCAGGAGCAGAAGTTTATTTCGGAGGATTGAGAATCCCCTGGTAATATGAGTCTTTACCGTATTAATACTTATGTCAAGTTCGTCTGCAATCTCATTATATTTCAATCCTGAATATGAGTGAAGCTCAAAGACTTTTTTCATCTGGGGAGGCATATTATCTATTACTGAATTAATCCGGCCCAGCAGCTCTTCATCAGCATCATCCTCGGGAAGAACTTCGGCATTTAGATATGCCTCCTTTACCCTTATATTATGTTTATCAATAATGTTCAGGTGTTTAATCCTGTTCAGTGATTTGTTTTTAACAGAAGTAAAGAGGTAAAACCTGACATCTCCCCTGATATCAATTTTACCGGAGTTATCCCACAAATAGACAAAAACCTCCTGTACCACATCCTCTGCCTCATCTGGGTCAAACAGGTATGATGCGGCAAATGTGACAAGTCTGGAATAGTACTTCTCGTAGAGCTCCTTGAAGTAATCCCTGTTACGTTGAATTTTCATCAGCATTAGATTCCCATCCGCTTCACAAAAATAACTTCACGGAATAGCATCTATTTGCTTCCCAGTATTAATTTCTAATGCCACTGTGCTTTAAATTCAAAAGACTCACACCTAAATAAGGCCAATCAATACATACCTTATCCTTCCAGGTAGGCCTGGTTATCTAAACATTAAAGATTCAATAGCCAAATAATTCGACCAGCTTGGCAGCAAGTTCCTCTCCATGAAGTTTTTTGGCAATGATCTTTCCTTCAGGGTCTACGAGTAATGTTGCCGGGATGCTGTTAATCCCGAAATAGCGGCTTATCTCATTATCCCAGTATTTGAGGTCAGAAACATGCTTCCATTCAAGTTTATCATCCGAGATGGCTTTTTCCCATGCATCCGCATCCTTGTCGAGTGAGACTCCAAGGAATTCAATTCCCCCGGAGGAGTACTTGTGGTATAATTCGACCATTTCAGGGTTTGCAGCCCGGCAGGGAGCACACCATGAAGCCCAGAAATCTATCAGCAGGTATTTTCCCCTTAAATCTGACAACCGGAGAGGAGTCCCTGTAACATCATTTTGAACAAGGTCTGGAATCTCACTTCCGACCGGCGTTCTTTCCCAGGCCCTGATTGTTTTTTCAATGAAAACATAATGAGCCTGTCGGCGTAATGCAGTATCAATAAGGTTAAAGAGTCTGATGGCTTCCAGTTCCCCTATATCTCCATATAAACTCCAAAGTGCATAAGGTGACATCATTGCATCAGGATGCTCCTCAATGAATCTGGCCTGAATCTTATCATCGTCTGCACCAAGCACCCTGACTGAGTCAAGTATCCTGTTATAACTGTCACTTCCCCGTTCCTCGGCCCGTAGTGCTTTGTATAATTTCTCCTTTGCCTCAGTTTGCATAAGATGATCATATTCTTCCTTCATCTCCTGCTGGTAGCCCCCCTCTATCTCGATTATTTCCGCAGTTTCAGGGTTAATGGTAATCTTAACACTGGTATTTGAAAGCACAAAATTCGGTGTAACTATTTCGCCTATTTTAAGCTTTGAAAAACAAGGTGCCTTAAGAGAGCCTTCAAAAACAACTTTGCCTTTGCTTTGAATAACCGGGGAGAGCTCCTCCGGGCTCCTGCTTGTATGATCTATTCGGTTCTGAAGTATAATCCCCATGGTGTCAATGCCTTTTCCTGTCACTGTCAGCCTGTATTTATCATGATTGCCGGAACAGCTTACTAAAATCAAAGTGATCATCAGGGCAATAAACCCAAAGAGATTTTTTTTGTGTTTCTTGGACATGGTAGTAATATTAATTGTTTAGTAAAGCACATTGATGCTGGTAAAAAAAAGGGTACACCATCTTCATGTTTTCATTTTTTGAAAATATGGTTACTTAAGCTGATCTGGTTAACTTTCAGCAATTATTCGTAATTAAAGACAACTTAATAGTGAAAATGGGTGAATAGAAACCCGAAATAGTCATGATTCCGGACCTTTGTTGCGCTTAAATCACTTAACATTCAAACTTATCTGTGAAAAAAAAAGAGAGGAATTTCTTAATTTCAATGGGACAACAATCATTGGAAGAAGGTTTGTTTCAGTGTCACCTTATGAGGATACTATTCTCTCCTTTTCCTCCCTGGTAATTAGCAAAAAGGAACCATGTTTAAAATGATCAGGGAAAACCATTTCGCCGGTAATATCCTTCCACGCTATGAAATCAGTAGTCATTGAAGCCCCCATATGTTGAGGCTTGCTGTAAGAATCGTAGAACAAAATATATTCCTTACCCATTTTTATCAGAGAGGGACCCTCAGTCCATGGTGCCGTTATTGTGTCACCGTAAACACTCCATGGGCCTTCAATCGATGGTGATGATGCACTCCTGAGCTGTTTGTGAAGTGGCCACCGGCGTTCATCCTTGAAAACCATGATTAAGGAATCTGCAACAGGTAATATTGTAGCATCAATAACGGGATAACCCGGATCAAAAAAGAGCTTCGGGTCACTGAAGCTTAAAAAATCTCTTGTCTTCATATAAAATATCCGGTGATTCCTGTTGTTTTCTACCTGCCCTTGTGTTTCGGTTAACATTCCATCGATTGTACTTGACCAGAAAACAACCCATTCTTTGCTGGTTTCATCAAAATAAAGCTCCGGGGCCCAGGTGTTCTGAACATTTTCATTTGCAGCATCAACAGGAATTGCCCTTTGCGGACTCCAATTTACAAGATCAGTGGAAGAGGAATAGCCAATCTTACGCCTGCCACAGGTCCACACCATGTGGAAGGTGCTGTCAGGGCCGCGAGTTATATAAGGATCTCTCATTCCTCCGACACTGCTGTCAGGCACAAGCCATGGCTTGCCACTGTTCAATTCTGACCAATGCTTCGCATCCTTACTTAAAGCGAAAAAAATGCCCTTCTCACCGACATCTTTAAAAGAGACGTATAACCAGGCCCCAGTGTCCTGTAGAGTAACCTCCTTGTTGCCAGAATCAAAATAGCTGTGCAGTGCATCATACTGCTCTTCCGTAAGAGCAATCATGCAGCCGTGCCGCGCCCCTTCAGGAGTCCTGACCCTGCTACCCCATACCTTGAACCAGGGTCCGGCCATTGAGGGTGCCTCAGAGACACCAAACTGAACCCCAGGATATTGTTCGTAATACATGTACCACCCGGCATTATCCGGCTTTGGTATGACTGCCGGAGCCTCATGGTAACTTGGCGAAACAGGTTGAGACGGGTATGAATAAGGTCCGGTTAGATTTTGTGAAACACTCACACGTATAGATTTTCCCGTTGGCCATTGAGCTGTTGCCTCACACTCGTCCTTGAGAAATGCATAATAAAGAGAGCCCTCCTTCCTTATGATAACATCAATCGTTCCCATCTCAAAATTGAACAGTCGTGCAGGTCTGCTGAAGCTTTGCAGGTCAGATGAAACGATATAAAAGGTTCTCATGCTGCACCAGTATCCGGTAAAATTCTCACGCGGTATTGTGGCATCAGGACAATGCCAGGTAATAATATAAGTGCATGAGTCTTTGTCAAAAAACATTTTCGGAGCCCCCTGGTATGAGTCTGCTGCCTTATATGAAGGAGACGGGTAGTCATTAAAAACCTCCAGAGGTACATACCCCTCAATCTTCCAGCTTAGAAGGTCAGAGGAAACCCATATCGGGATCCTTTTGGTCGTAACCTCAACCCCCAGCATATAAAACCTGCCGTCATGCCCCCTGCATATGTCAGGATGACCCCTGTAATCATCATTTACTCTCTTACCCCCGTTCAGCGGAGACCATGTGAGCCCGTCTTCGCTGACTGAATAATAGAGCCTGCCGTAATCATTTCCTTTCATGTGTGCAAAGAGATACCCCTTTTTGCCCCTTATACCCTGACCTGTAATGTTTAACAAATTAACTGAAAGCATCATCTAACATTTATTTTAAAATTATTATTCATTACACCTGATAAATTCTAATTAATATAAAAATGGAAAGAAGCATAGCAGTTCTCGCGAGTTTCATGGTAATATCCTCAGGTATTGCCGGACAGAGCACATCTTCGCCTATTGCAGATGAGAAACTATTATTTGGTGTGAAGAACAATCTTATTGTAGTTGAAGCTGAACACTTCTTCAAACAAACCATGACACAGAAAAGAGCCTGGTATTTAAACAGCCCGGAACATAACCCGGGCGTTTGGCCAGACTATGATACTGCAAGCTTTCACGATGCCAGCGGCCTGGCATATGTCGAAGCACTGCCTGACCTGTTCCACTCCGATGATGATCCCATTATCCCGGGTGATAACCTGGGAGGCAGTGGCGGGCTGGCTGTTTTGCACTATAATTTAGATTTCAGCACAAAGGGCAGGTACTACCTCTGGACCAGGCTCAGGAGCAATGATCAGGAGGATAACACTGTACAGGCGGGTATAAATGACTCATGGCCCTCATCGGCCCAGATACTCCAGTCACCTGTGCAACATAAAGCGTGGATATGGAAGAGCGATAACCGTATCAGCCGTAATCCGTGGAAGATCGGAAGAGCATATCTCGATATACCCTCATCAGGAAGACATGTGATTCAGTTCTGTATGCGCGAGGACGGAGAGGAGTTTGATAAATTTATTCTTACAACAGACAGTCTTTACAGGCCTGAGGAGGGCATCGGTCCGGATGTAACAGTTAAGTCAGGAACCCTGCCGGCACCATTCTCACCTGAGAAAATCAAACCTGTCATTCCTTTAGGTCTGACTAATCCTGATGGCTCTTTTTACGGAGCCAATGTACTGTACAAAGACACACTCGGAATGGTGGCTTTTGAAGCCGAAAATTTCTACAGGCAGACCCTGACGCATAGCAGGATGTGGCACCTGGTGACACCCACGCTTACCCCGGCAATCGGACCTGACAGCGACGGGCCTGAAGTCTCAGGCGCTAGCGAAAATGCCTATCTTGAGCTTCTCCCTGACGCCAGGCAGAAAGATGAGGACGGGATCAATTCAAAGAACAGTATCTATGGGATTGGCGGACAGGGTGCGGTTTTGAGCTATTTTATTGACTTTCAGGACACCGGTAAATACTATCTGTGGGTAAGAGCCTTTGCTCATGACGGTGATGATAATACCCTGCACGCAGGTATTGACAATACCTGGCCTGAGTCAGCAAAGAAGTTGACTTTCAGTGGCAGGGAGTGGAAATGGAGCAATACTCAGCGTGATACGAAAGCAAAGATATATATTGAAGTCTCTAAACCCGGCATTCATGAGATCATGATATCAATGCGTGAGGACGGATGTGAAATTGACCGTATTTTCATTTGCAATAACAGCGAATTCACCCCGTCAGACACTATCTCTCTTCCTTCACTGATCAAAAAAGGGAACATCTCAGATTGGTATGATACGAGGGAGAAAAGGATGAATACAGGACGTAAATATTTAGCCACTGAAGGAGTCATAATAATTGAAGCAGAGTCACGCCCGGTAAGAGAGGGATGGCTCTATCATGCAGATACTACGGGTCATACAGGATACGGTTATCTGGAATGGGCCCTGGAAGGACAGGGAATCAGTCCGGGAATGGGTATACTGAAATATGTATTCGAGATTCCGGAAGATGGAAATTACCAGCTCCTTCTCCGGAGGCAAAGATATAAAGGGGGAAGCCCCCCTGGGAGATGACTGGAATAAGATAGCCATACTGGGCCATCCTTCCGGCTGGACCTGGAACACTAATGCTGACCAGGGCAAATCACATCCTTTCACCCCTGTATGCAGGTACTTTGACAAGGGGAAATACCTGATTGAGGTTTCAGGACGCTCAGAGGGATATCTCATAGACCGGATTGGCATCGTGAGATATAGTGATGAACCGGTGAGCGACTTCAATGACCCTTCGCTTAAGTTATTTGACGCAGTGAATGAGAAAAGTGGAAGGCTTTAAATATTCTTTCTATAACTTACCTTTATAAATAACCGCAAGCCAGTCATCTCCCTCATCCGCAGGAGGTTCTCCAGGATTTACCACTCCTCCGCCCCTCACCTTGCTGACTGATCCATCA
>JALOMO010000126.1 GCA_025455395.1 Bacteroidales bacterium | reverse complement strand
GGCCAGATACATGCTGAGACTGTCAAAGCCTAAAACAACAGGATCAAAATTGCCATTCAGGTCAGGGGCTGAAACATATGTGAGTGTAGCCCCGAAAGTGGAAACCTTGATTACCATTCCAGCCTTGTTTGTAAGAGTGAACAGCTTAACCGTTTTACCCCCGGTCTCTCCCCATGTCTCCTCAATAATTGAGTTTGTGCGGTCAGCAGCGCCTCCGCAGGTTGTGATAAGCAGAAGTGTTATGACCAAAGAAAGAGCAGTTCTTTTCATAATGATATTTTCTTTTTCACAAGGCTACAGCTTCAGCTACCATGAAATCACCAGACTCATGACACTTTATGCAATGAAACTGTATCAATCTTAATTGTAAAACTGAAATATCAGGTGGATTTTTTTTAAGAAAAAGCCCCTCCCTGGGGAGGGAGCTTTTCCATCTAACTAACCACCCTAAAATTCATTAGTTCCAGTTATTATTGACCTGCGCGTTGAGTACAGGATTAGCATCTCTCTCCGGTTGTGGTATGGGGAAGAGTACATGGTATGGCTTGACCGGCTGGGTGCCATTATATGCCTGTTTTTCAGCAATGCACCCGAGCGTGAGCGTACCCTGTTGATAAGAGGAAGTGCAAGATCAACCTGGTTTGTTTCAATATAACACTCAGCCATCATCAGGAGAACATCAGCATAACGTATTATCTGGTTATTCAGCCAGCTGTCAGGGTTGCCATACTTTTCCCTCTCCTCATACATCTGGTACTTTCTCCATGAGAGAATTCGTTTTGCAGTTCCTACCTTTGCTGCATATGACTTTGGCCCCACAGTAGCCAGTTCACAGTATACAGGGTCACCGCCGGCGGTTCCCAGGTTGTCATAGAATGTAAGTTTGGCACGCGGATCGACATAAGGACTGCCGGCTTCATCTTCATAAGTAAATGAATTTGCCAGGGCGTCTGAAACGAGACAGTTCCAGAAGTCATTAAACCCATATTCCATAGCACGTCCAGAGTGGGTAACCTTACCACCTGCAGCTGTTTCAGAACGTCGTCCCAGCATGTATCTCGAATGGCCTACGCCACTCCCCTGCCAAACCCCGTGCATAACTGCAAATATGGTCTCCTTGGTCTTCATGTCCTTGAGAAAAATGTCATCAAGAGATGCTGCCAGGTTGTAGTCATACGGAGCGCTTTGCAGTAAAATAAACTGGGCAAGTGCTTCAGTATACTTCTCCTGGTACAGGTAAGACTTACCAAGGAGTGCCACGGCAGCTCCCTTAGTTACCCTTCCATAATCAGTGCTGCCATAGCTTACCGGAAGCTTTCCGATCGCACTGGTAAGAAGTGATTCAATATAAGCCCATACCTCAGCTTTCGGATCCCTTTCTGCTTCCAGGATTAAATGGTCCGCAAGTGATTTCTTAAGCGGCACGTCACCATAGCAGGTCACCAGAGTGAAGTAGGCATAGGCCTTCAGGAACTCCATTTCGCCTGTAAGTCGCTGGGCCAGTGCAACATCGCTTGTAGCTGTCGGAGCCCACGTTTCAATGGCATCAATGGCAACATTGGACCTGAGGATCATCCGGTAAAGTGACATGAATAAATAATTTAACTCAAGGGTATTACCGTCATGCGTATAACTCGGAAATGCCAGAAGTGATCCCTGCAGGGGGAAGTTCTTTTCACAGTCATTTCCAAAGAGATCGAAAATGAAGAACCACTCCCTGACATGCATCCCTGGCATAAGCATTACAGAATAGGCTGCTGTGGAAGCCTCTGTCACGCTCTTGGCATCAACGAAGAAAGTGCTGGTTGTGTAGCTGTTTTCATTTTCAATATCAAGTATACTTTCACTGCAAGCACTTAAGAGTGCTACAATAATTAAACTGATAAATATTTTGCTTTTCATAATTCCTGATTTAGAAGTTTAACTGCAGTCCAAGTTTGTACATCCGCGGATTTGGATGCTGGTACAGGTCTATCCCGTTGAAGAAGATGAAATTCCTGCTGTCATCGGGTGTACTGGATGAAACCTCCGGGTCAAAGCCTGTGTAGTTTGTGACTGTCAGGACATTCTGTACAATAGCATAAAACCTGATACTGCTGAATGCCTTTGACAGTATATTGGAAGGCAGTGTATAGCCAAGGGTGATATTCTGAACTTTAAGAAAAGAGCCATCTTCTACGTACCAGCTTGACATAATGGTATTGCTGGCTGAATTCTGCCCGGCCCTGGGCATATCTGTAATATCACCGTCCTGCTTCCATCTTCTGAGCACATCAGAGGTCTGGTTAAATGGTCTGGTCATTCCGGCGAACCAATACTTGTTTCCATTGACAATGTCCGCGCCAAAAACACCTGTAAGTCCAATCTGCAGGTCAAAGTTTTTGTAATTACTGTTGAAAGTAACGCCATACTGCCATTTTGGTGAAGGATTACCAATAAAGGTTCTGTCATTCGGATCAATATACCCGTTGCCATCCACATCTTTCCATACACGGTCACCCGGCTTAAGCGCAGTCATGTATTCTGTTCTGGTCCCGCCTGAGGCAGTCACTGCAGCAGCATTTAATGCAGCTACCTCCTGGGCGCTGGCGGCTACGTGATCAAAAACATATCCGAAAAATGAAGAAACGGGCTGTCCGATATCTGTTCTTGTTGCATCACCGACTCCAGCGATGAAGTTACCGCTGTTTATCGGAAGATCGCCCTGTGTTCCCAGTGCCGTTACTTCATTGACGCTGTAGGTAACGTTTGCCGAGACATTCCATCTGAAGTCACCTGTACTCTTAGTATATGTCACAGCAAACTCAACGCCCTGGTTCAACATACTTGCCGCATTGATCCACCTCGTTCCCTGCAGACCTGCAAGACCTGTACCTGTACTGTAGGGCAGGCTGGTCTCAATAAGCAAGTCCTGGTTGTTCCTGTGAAAATAGTCGACAACAAATGAGAGTTTGTCGTTGAGCATACTGAGGTCAAGTCCTATGTCGAACTGCTGGGTCTCTTCCCATTTCAGGTCAGGGTTGGGAATTATATTTACTGTCGATCCATTGGAGAAGGTTGTACCGTCACCGAATGAATAAACAATATTATTGGCCTGGCCCCTCCAGACACTACTGACTCCCTGGAATGAGGGGATGTTGTCATTTCCCAGCTTACCGTAGCTTGCACGGAGTTTCATGTCTGATATAAAGGAAATATTGCTGAAGAATGCCTCATCAGATATGGCCCAGGCAAGACCGAGACCATAGAAAGTACCCCAGCGGTTATTCGCTCCGAACTTGCTGGATGCATCCCTGCGCAGACTGCCGTTTATTATATATCTGCCATTATAGGCATATGACAACCTTCCATAATAAGACAACCTTGAGCTGTTGCTGTTAACTAATGCCCCTGTTACTGATTTGGTATTGGCAAGGGAGATATTCTCAATGGCAGTGCTCGTAAAGTCCGAGCCCGCGGCACTTAAAGTGCGGGAGTTGGCCGCAGGGTCATAAGTATTACCCAGCGTTGCACTTATATCATGCACCCCGAAAGACTTTGTATAGGAGAAATAATTCTCAAGGATGAAGTCCGTCCCCCTTCCGAAGTTCTCCGTCATATCGGCGGTGAGTCTCTGGAAGTTGCCCTGGTTTGTCGGGAGGTTGAAAGTATAATCGTTTGCACTGTAGGTGGTAAACCTTCCCTGCGTTTTGAATTTAAACCCTTCAAGTATCATCAGCTCTGCACTGAAGTCAAAGTCAGTGTAAAACCTGCTGCTCTTGAAATCGCTGTTATAAACCTGGTCAGCCGGGTTATTGGCATCATTCAGGTCAGTGACCTTATCTGCACGCCCATACCCACCAAGGTTATTAGGGTCATAAAGAGGAGTATATGGCGGCATTCTCACACCGTTCTGGAAATTAGCTACCAGCCCTTCCGACACATCATTCTTTACCCTGATATTCTGAGTAAGCTTCAGCCTTTTCTTGAACATGTCTTCAGTGAATTTGGCATTCACCGTATAACGCTTGAATGTATTGTCGATCACAGTTGATTCGAGGCTTTGATAACCAACGTTCATCCCGTAGGTTGCGTTCTCGCCGCCACCGCTCAGGTTCAGGTTGTGAGTAGTGTTAACACCTGTTTTGAACATTACATCCTGCCAGTCAGTACTGTCAACGAGTACTCCGGGACTCTGAAGTTTTGGAGTTATCGCCTGGCCGTTGGTTGTCTGAATATCCGTTACAAGAGCAACATAATCAGCTGCATTTAATAACTCCAGCTGATTGGATACTATATCAACCCCTACATTACCGTCATAGCTGGCCATCACCTTACCTGCCTTGCCGGTTTTAGTGGTTAAGATAACAACGCCGTTAGCAGCGGCAGCCCCGTAAATAGCAGTTGTAGATGCATCTTTCAGGATTGTGATACTCTCAATATTCTGAGGGGGAACAGCATTAATGTCACCTCCCTGAATACCGTCAATAATATATATGGGCTCTGCGTTCGTGAATGAACCGATGCCGCGTATAATAATCTTCGCTCCTGATCCGGGATCACCGCTGTTATTCACGACCCTGACACCGGAAACCTTACCCTGCAGCGACTGTCGTGTATCAGTGGTTACCCTTCCGGCAAGATCCTCGTTGCTCAGAGCTGCCGTAGCACTTGCCACAGTCCTCTTTGATGCGGTACCATAACCAATCACTACAATCTCCTCAAGATTCTGCAGATCAGAAACAAGCGCTACATTAATGACCTGCTGACCTGTATAAGTAACTCTCTGTGGAATATAACCCACAAAAGTAAAGACCAGGACGGCATTGGCAGCAGGGGTCTGGAGGCTGAATTTACCGTCTGTATCCGTTATTGCCCCAACCATCGATCCCTCGATCACCACATTGACTCCAGGCAATGTCTCCCCCGTAGAGGAGTCTGTCACTGTGCCTGTTATCGTCTGCTGTTGCTGGTTTTGCGGTCTCTCAGGGACTAACACAATAAGTGAGTTATCCAGAATTTCGGGGTAAATCTTTTCATTTGGGAAAAGAGCCGCCAACACCTCCTGAACACTGGCATCCGATGCTTCAATTGTCACTTTGTGATCCGGATTTATCAGGTCCGACTTATATATAAAAGATAGTTCTGTCTGCCTCTCAATCTCATTTAATACCTCTTTTACCGTGACATCCTTGAGGTTAATATTAAGATTGACAGGCTGCGAAAAGCCTGTCGCAGACATGGCAAAAACATTGATCGCTGCAAAAAGGAAAATTAATTTCATAATTAGCAGGAGTTTTAATATGCTGTATTGTTGAACGTAGGGTTCATTCTGTTCATTTTTTTTCATATCTTTGTAAATGTTTTTAATGTTAGAATATTTCATACCCTGATCGCTATGAATGTAGGGGTATGAGTGTTTAACATCGAGTCTGGACCGGAAAGTGTTGGAGCATTTTCCGGTTCTTCTTTTACACTGGGTTATTATTCATTGGCATCCGGTTTTAGGTTAGGTTCTTAAATCATCAGGGTTCTAAATCTTTTCTTTCTTTTCAGAAATTGTTATTATATTATCTTTAATAGTATACTGAATACCGGTGGTCATCTGCAACGCCCTCAGAGCCTGCTCAATAGAAACATGCTTAAGAACTCCCGTATACTTCAAATGGTTTATTGCGCCGTTGTTAACAATTATTTGTACATCATATTTGCGTTCAAGCTTCTGAAGGATATTTCCCAATGATTCATCCGTGAAAATCAATTTACCTTCGGTCCATGAAATGACCGGCTCAACCTTAACAGGCTCCGAAATGATAATCTTAAGCGGCTTGAGGGGTTCCTTAACTTCTCTCTTTAATTCCTCAGTAATAATAGCAGATTCCTTCTTCAGATAAATGGCTTTATGATTGGGCTCGAGAAAAATGTCTTTGCTCTTTTCGGCTTTACTTTCAGTCATCTCAAAACTCACAATACCCTCAACAACTGTCGTTTCAATTATATCCTCGGATGAATAGGCCTTCAAATTGAAAACTGTGCCATGAACTTTAACATCCAGGTCACTTGTATGCACATAGAATGTCTTTGAAGTATCCTTTGCAACATTAAACAGGCCTTCTCCATCAAGCCATACCTCCCTCTTCCTGTCACTGAACTGACTCGGAAACCGGAATTTGCTGCCGGCATTAACCCATACCGTTGTCCCATCTGACAGTACAATCTGAGAACGCTGTCCAATCGGAACTATCATTTCATTGTATACAACATCAGCCTTCACAGGCGCGGAGCCCTGAGCCCTGCCTATAAAATAGGCAATGCCGGCGGAGGCCATGATGATGATAACTGAAGCAGCCCATCTAAGCAACCTCATACTGAAAGACTTTGCAGATGCACTGGTCTTACCTGATTTAGCAGTCTGTAGCGCCTGAATCTGTCGCAGGACATTATCGAAGTCCTTGTCAATATTTTCCCTGCGAAGGTCATTCAGGTCCGCACGGTTTAACCAGGCCTCTTTGATCTTAAGAAAGAAGTTAAGGTTTTCCGGATCAGCATTTAACCAGTTCTCGACAATCCTGGAAGAGTGATCCTTTTCAGGATTTTCAATGTAATCAATTAAAGATTCTAATGTGATTGTCTTAAAAAAATCGTGTTTCATAACGTAGCTTAACATTTGATTGAACAAAAAAAGGGGGTACACCCTTAGTCTATAGCCTATTTTTTTCTATAGCTGCAAAAGATCATATAACCAGGCGATGAAAATGCCGATCATGGTTTTGTCCATGTGAGCCTGGATCAGTCGCAGAGCTTTACTTATATGCGCCTCAATGGTCTTAACACTCAATTTTAACTGTTGTGCTATTTCAGAATACTTAAGCTCATCAAATCTGCTCATAATAAACACTTTCCTGCATTGTTCCGGGAGGGTCTCAATAGCTTCAAGGATTGAAGTCTGAAGCTCGGCATATTCCAGATGATCATGCAATTCCCTGGAATTATCCGGAAGTTTGTCTGTAAGGATTATGACCTTGTGGTAATCATTAAGCCGCCTGATACTGTTGTATCTTACTGCCGCGGAGAGATATGATTTTAATGAGGTGGATATCTCCAGTTCCTTTCGCTGCTCCCACAGATAGATGAAAATATCCTGAACTACCTCACGTGAGGTAGTCATATCGTGCGTATAACGCTTTGACAGGAGACAAAGCACCGGGTAATACTTCCGGAAGAGTATTTCGAAAGCCCTGCTGTCATCCTCCATGACCCGTGACCATAAAAACAGTTCCTGGTCTTGCATCAACAAAATAGATGGTAATTTTGTCCTGCAAGTTAAAAACTTTGATATTAAAATCAGGGTCGGAATGTGAAATATCAATACTGACGTTTTCATGAACACTACGGCAACTTAAAATGTGTACAGAGAATGATAATATTGATCCAAGTATGATAGAAACCTTCATAAGCACTATATTTGATTAAGTGAGTATAAAGTCCTGACCTGCTTACAAAATAATTAATGCCGGAGGGTTGACAATTTATTACCCGGAATTATCATAATTGATTTTTTTTTATATTTTTACCGCGCTTTATGCCCATGAAATGGGCGCTAAAGAGGTGATAAAGGGGGCAATTTTACCTTATTAAATTGATTTTCTTAATTTGTAAATACTTAACATTAAGATAGTTACCCAAATATGCACAATTAATCTGAAAATGTGTAATTAAAACCGAAACTCATGAGAAAAATTCTGACACTTGTTTCTGCAATCGCCATCACCGGATCTCTTTTTGCCGGCGGACTTGTAACAAACACTAACCACAGCGCATATATGGTGCGCATGCTCAGCCGCCAGGCCTCTACCGGCGTGGATGCTGCCTATTTCAACCCTGCAGGGCTGACAAACCTGGCAGACGGTTTCCATTTCTCTCTCAATAACCAGATCATCGGTCAGACAAAGACCATCACCAATGATTACTACTTCCTGACAGAGAAACCGACTGAATATGTTGGTACTGTCAGCGCTCCTATCTTTCCGGGTGTTTATGCCGTATATAAGACCGGCAAATTCGCTTTCTCGTTAGGTTTCAATCCTGTCGGCGGCGGTGGCGGTGCAGAGTATGCAACCGGCCTCCCCTCCTTTGAAAGCCAGATCGCCAACCTTGTTCCCGGACTGCAGACACAGCTGGCCCCACTAGATGCGGGTGTTCTGCAGGCAATGGGTTTTGACCCCAATTTTAATAATGTTACCGCTTATGACGGCGCCATATTTTTCGAAGGCAGCTCAATCTACTTCGGCTACCAGGCAAACGTCTCATATAAAATCACTGATCTCATTTCTGTTGCCCTGGGCGGCAGATATGTCACAGCAAAGAACACCTACCAGGGTTACATTAACGATGTAACTATTGCCGCATCACCGGCAACACCACCGGCAGGATACCCGGCAAGTGTTTCTTCACCTTATAATGGCACCCCAGGTAACTACCTGAGAGCTATTGCCCTGACACCATACGGTGCCTCACAGGCTGCTACACTTAACGGTACTGCCGCTGCTCTCGACGCGATGACAGATGTCGAGGCAGACGTTGTTGAAGAGGGAAGCGGATTTACGCCGATCATAAGCGTAAATATAACCCCGAACGAAATGTTCAATATCTCACTCAAATATGAAT
>JALOMO010000125.1 GCA_025455395.1 Bacteroidales bacterium | reverse complement strand
GAGCTTGCTGCCACGGAGAATGATCCGGTCAGGGCGGCTGAACTGAGGAAGATAGCTGAAGTGTGCCGTTGGGTACCGGCCAATGCCCCCAGGAACCTCTGGGAAGCGATACAAATGTACTGGTTTGTGCATCTTGGCACTATCACTGAGCTGAATGGATGGGACGCAATGAACCCGGGCCACTTCGATCAGCACCTGGCCCCTTTCTATTACAGGGAGACTGAGGAGGGGACTCTTACGCGTGAACAGGCAAAAGAGCTGATATCATGTTTCTGGATAAAGGTTAACAATCATCCGGCGCCCCCGAAAGTAGGCATTACGGCACGCGAAAGCGGTACCTATAATGATTTTACAAATATCAATATCGGGGGTGTCAAAGGCGATGGCAGTGACGGCACAAGCGAGGTATCATATATTATGCTAGAGGTAATTGAGGAACTCCATATCCTGCAACCGGGAAACTCGGTTCATATAAGCTCAAAGACGCCTGACAAGTTTCTTCACGCTGCTGCCCGGGTAATTCGCCAGGGTCATGGCTACCCTTCCGTATTTAATCCTGACATCTATATCCTTGAGATGCTTCGTCAGGGCAAGTCCCTGCAGGATGCACGTGAGGGCGGCTGCAGCGGCTGCATCGAAGTAGGCGCCTTTGGTAAGGAAGCATACCTGCTTACAGGTTATCTCAACGTTCCGAAGATACTTGAGGTTACCCTGAACAACGGGACAGACCCTGTCACCGGAAAGATAGCCGGGATCGCAACAGGCGATCCCCGCACTTTCAAAACATACGAAGATCTGTATAATGCATTCCTGAAACAACTTCATTTTATTGTCGACCAGAAGATGAGGGTCAGCAACTATATTGACCGTATGTTTGCAAAATATGCCCCGGCACCGTTCCTCTCAGTTGTAATAGAGGACTGTATATCAAGAGGGAAAGATTACTATGACGGAGGGCCGAGGTACAACACAAGCTATATCCAGTGCTGCGGGCTGGGTACTGTCACTGACAGCCTCACTGCCCTGAAGAAGCATGTATTCGAAGAGAGGACATTCACCATGGACAGGATGCTGAATGCAGTGCTTAAAAACTTTCAAGGAGAAGAGGTGCTGCGGCAGACAATTGTTAACCGTACTCCCTTCTTCGGAAACGACAATGACTATGCTGACTCCATTGCAGTTAAGGTCTATGATGACCTTGTGGCAGAGATCGACGGCAAGCCCAACATCAAACCCGGCGGAAAATATCATCTCAACATGCTCTCAACCACCTGTCATGTCTATTTCGGCAAGGTGATGGGAGCCACACCAAACGGACGGCTTGCCGGCAAGTCTATTTCAGATGGCACATCCCCGTCACACGGTGCTGATACCCACGGCCCTTCAGCTGTGGTGAAGTCTCTGACAAAGCTTGATCATGTCAAATCAGGGGGTACACTACTGAATCAGAGATTCCTTCCAAGTCTTATGCGTAAGGATGAAGACATCCGGAAACTGGGGCAGCTTATCAGGAGCTACTTCACCCTCGGCGGTCATCACATACAGTTTAATATTGTTGATACTGCCACCCTCATGGCGGCACAGGCAAGCCCCGAAGATTACAAAGACCTTCTGGTAAGAATGGCAGGCTACAGCGATTATTTCAATGATATGAATGCTGACCTGCAGCAGGAGGTTATTGAACGTACAGAAAATGATTCATTTTAAGGTTCTGACTGAAGAATGAATCATATTCAGTAAGTGACTTATATTTATGTCTGAAAGCCTGATTTTTGATATTAAACGGTATGCCATCAATGATGGTCCGGGTATACGCGTAGTTATTTTTTTCAAAGGCTGTAATCTTCAATGCTCATGGTGTCATAACCCCGAGAGCATCTCACCCGGGATAGAAAAGATGTTCGCCCCGGCCAGGTGCATCAGGTGCGGCACCTGTGTGGAGGTGTGTCCTGAAAAGGCTGTAACACTCACTCCTGAAGGCATTGTTACCGATCCGGAGAAGTGCAAGGTACACGGCAGGTGTGCTGAGGTATGTCCGACGAAAGCCATTGAGATGTCAGGCAGAGTGATGTCGGTTGATGAGATAATGGATGCCATAGAGAAGGAGAGGGTCTTCTTTGACCATTCAGGAGGAGGTGTCACCTTCTCGGGAGGAGAGCCGTTGCTGCATATCCCTCTCCTGACTAAGCTTCTTGATGAATGCGGAAGAAGGGGCATTCACCGGGCGGTGGATACGGCAGGTAATGTTAGCAGTAAGGTTATTACCGACATAGCAACAAGAACAGATCTTTTTCTATATGATCTTAAGATGATGGACCCGGTTCTTCACAGGAAATGGACGAATGCATCAAATGACAGAATATTAAGCAATCTCATTCTTCTTGCCGCGACAGGGACAGATATTATTATCAGGATCCCGCTGATGGGAGGGATCAATGACACAGAAGAGAACATAGATCAGACAGCGAGGTTCATATCGTCACTGGCAGGCGACAGGAAGCAGGTAAACCTGCTACCCTTCCACAAGATTGCGCAGAATAAGTACATGAAGCTTGGACGGCCTGACTCTTTTGAACTCTTTGCCGAGCCCGACAAAGACAGGCTGGCAGGAATAGTGGAGCAGTTTGCAGCGTATGGCATTAAGGCAACAGTAGGGGGATAGGGCAGGAGAATCATTACTCCATGCATTTTTATCATTTCAGGTGCACTGACTCATGTGAGACTTCCGTTGAAACACCTTACTTTTTCATATATTTGTTTGATCTAACTCAGCCCTGCAGGAATCATGTCACACATCAATCTCTCGGGTATCTTTCCACCCTTGCCTACCTCATTCGATAAGTATGAAAATCTTCTTCCCGAAAAGATTAAACAGAACATAGCCCGGCTCTCTGAGTTTGACCTCTCCGGATTTCTGATCCTGGGTTCGAACGGCGAACAGGTGATGCTCTCTGACAGGGAAAAATCAGAGGCCATTGCCGCCGCACGCGCAGCACTCCCTGATGGCAGGCTGCTGCTTGCAGGCACTGGCGGGCAATCGACGCGAGAGACCATTGCGCTGACCAGAGATGCAGCCGCAGAGGGTGCCGATGCTGTACTTGTCCTTAACCCTTTTTACTTCAAGTCACTGATGACGCATGAGGCACTTGTGAAACATTACCTTGATGTGGCTGATGCCTCCACAGTACCCGTGATCGTATATAACATGCCCGGGAACACGGGGCTCGATATGACACCGGCGATGGTGATTGAGATGGCATCGCATCCCAACATCATCGGCATGAAAGAGTCGGGCGGAAACGTGGCAAAGATGGGAGAGGTGCTGCTTAGAGCAAAACCCGGATTCCAGGTTCTTGCAGGAGGAGCAGGATTTTTACTGCCGGCACTTGCTACCGGCGCCGTGGGAGGCATACTGGCGCTGGCCAACATTGCTCCGTCAGAATGCATACGGATCTTCAGGGCGTTCAAGGAGAGGGATATGACTAATGCAATGAGACTGCAGCACATGATGATCCCGCTCAATGCCGCTGTGACCGCCCGCTGGGGAGTACCTGCCCTGAAAGCGGCAATGGATTACCTGGGCCTCTACGGCGGCCCCGCAAGAAAACCGCTGCTTCCATTAAATGATGAAGTCGGGAGGCAGCTGATAAACCTGATCACTGAGAGCGGCATAACGAAATTCAATTAACACTGGCTTACAATCATGAAAGGAAGAAAGTTGCTGATGATCCCCGGACCGGTTGAGTTCGAACCGGCTGTCATGCGGGCAGTAGGCATGGCCACAACAAGCCATGTGGCTCCTGCTTTTATTGAAGCATTCGGTCATTCACTGGAGATGATGAGAGAGGTGTGGATGTCACCTTCAGGACAACCATTCATCATTGCCGGTACCGGAACGCTGGCGATGGATATGGCCGGCTCTAACCTTACTGAGCCCGGCGATAATGTACTTGTAATTTCAACCGGTTATTTTGGCGACAGGTATGCCGGGTTGCTGAAGAGATATGGTGCTGATGTTACTTTACTTAAGGCGGAGGTCGGCGATGTTGTAAAAGTCTCAGCCATAGAAAAAGAACTCAGGAAGAAGCGTTACCGTCTGCTGACCTTCACTCATGTTGATACTTCAACTGCTGTAAGGGTTGATCCTGAACCAATAGGCATGCTCGGCGAGAAGTATGGTGTGCTGACTATCCTTGACGGTGTCTGCTCGGTGGCAGGAGAGGAGTTACGGCAGGATGAATGGAATATTGATGTGGCTTTTACAGCCTCACAGAAGGCAGTAGGTGTTCCTCCGGGACTGGCACTGATGGTAGTGTCGGAGAGAGCGATGGAAGCCTGGCGTAACCGAAAGACACCTGTCGGAAATTACTACTGTGACTGGAGCAACTGGCTGCCTGTCATGAGAGCCTATGAAGAGCGACGACCCTCATATTTTGGCACACCTGCCGTAAACCTCGTCGCCGGGCTGGAGGTGAGCCTCGACATAATACTTAAAGAGGGGATGGAGAGGCGTATTGCCAGACACAGTAACCTTGCACATGAGTTCCGCACAGCAATGCACGATCTTGGTCTTAAAATGATACCCTTGAATGAGGATATCAGTGCCTCAACACTATCAGCTCCCTGGTACCCTGAAGGAGTTGATGGAACGGCTTTCATGAAAGCAATTTCTCAATCAGATGTGATACTCGCAGGAGGATTGCTTCCGGAACTGAAAGATAAATATTTTCGTGTCGGACATATGGGGTCGGTAACCGGTGGAGACATACTTGTGACAGTTGCTTCTGTCAGGAACGCACTGAAAAGCTGTGGTTACAGCCCCGGAATTTGAAACCAGGTACAGACGTTTTTTCTAATACCTTTCATACTTAACTAAAAACATAAATCATATGTCACTGTTTGAGAAAATTACTGGTGACCTGATGGCCGCTATGAAGGCACAGGACAAAGTTGTGCTTGAGGCTCTGAGAGCCGCGAAAACAGCATTTATCCTGGCAAAGTCAGAGAAGGGGGCGGATGCTGTCCTTAGTTCTGACGAAGAACTGAAGCTAATCCAGAAGCTTGTCAAGCAGAGAAGAGAATCTGCGGCAATCTATAAGGAGCAGAACAGGCCAGACCTTTACGAAAAGGAGGTTATTGAGGCAGATGTCCTTGAAAAATATCTTCCGGCAAGAATGAGTGAGGAGGAGCTGACCATAGCCCTGAAAGGAATCATTGACCGGGTGGGAGCGAAGACTCCCTCAGATATGGGCAGGGTAATGGGAGCAGCAACGAAGGAGCTGGCAGGGAAGGCTGATGGAAGGGAGATATCCGCCAAAGTGAAGCAGTTGCTCGGATAACCGCTTAAATTGTGATTCTATCCATTATTAAGTTACATGTCAGATAAGGAAAAGAAAAAGCCAGGTTCAGGTTTACGTGAACTGTTCAAGCTCTACAGTTTCCTGAGGCCGTACCGCTGGAGGTTTGCACTGGGGCTCTCCTTCCTCCTTGTATCAACAGCTGCAAGCCTGATGTTTCCGAAGCTTCTTGGTGACATGGTTGATATGGGTAACAGCGGAATGATACTCGGGGAGATAAACCGGACAGGTCTGATGCTGCTGGCTATTCTCCTGACCCAGGCTCTCTTTTCCTATATGCGCACCCGGATCTTTGTGTCAGTGACAGAGAGAACGCTGGCATCCATCCGGCAGTCGCTTTACAATCATCTTATAAGGCTGCCGATGTCATTCTTCTCCGAGCGCAGGGTAGGAGAGCTCAACAGCCGTATCTCATCAGATATTGCCCTGCTTCAGGATTCGCTTACCGGGACGCTGGCGGACCTCCTCTCGCAGCTTCTGATAATAACAGGAGGGGTCACCCTCATGATGGTCAGCTCTTTCAAGCTGACTATGTTTATGCTTGCCATTATCCCGGCTATGTCACTTATGGCCTTCTTTTCAGGCAGGGCAATAAGAAGGTATTCGCGAAAAGCCCAGTCATATGTTGCCGAGTCAAATACAATAGTAGAGGAGACCCTGCAGGGAATACAGAATGTCAAAGCCTTTACGAATGAGGCCTTTGAGAGCCGGAGATACCGCGAAAAGACAGAGCAGGTAGCCAGGGCAGGTATCAAGGGAGGGAAATACCAGGCATCAGTCTCTTTCATTGTTCTCGGTTTCTTTGTCGCCATGGGCGCTGTTATCTGGCGTGGTGCAGCTATGATTGCCAGCGGACAGATGGAAGCCGGTCAGCTCTTCTCGTTCGTCATCTATTCCGGATTTATTGGCGGAAACATTGCAGGTATGGCAGGAGTATATACAAGGCTGCAGAAGACAATCGGTGCTGCAGAGAACCTGCTTCTCCTGCTTGATGAACCGGCAGAGAGTGTCAGTGAAGCATATGTGCCTGTCAATGAGCATACACTCCACGGACAGATAACTTTTGACAAGGTTGATTTCCGGTATCCTTCACGCGGTGAGGTAGCTGTGCTTAAGGAGGTAAGCTTCAGGGTAGATCCGGGACAGCAAGTGGCTCTTGTGGGGCCGAGCGGTGCAGGTAAATCTACTGTCACATCATTGTTGTTGAAGTTTTATGAACCATCCGGGGGCAGGATTCTCTTTGACGGCCGCGACAGCCTCGATTTTCCGGTCACTGAACTACGAGCCCAGATGGCAATAGTAATGCAGGACGTATTCCTTTTCGGTGGCACTATCCGTGAGAATATTGCATATGGTAAGCCTGATGCCGGCGAGGATGAGATAATTGATGCAGCGGTGCAGGCTAACGCATGGGATTTCATACAGTCATTCCCCGAAAAGCTTGATACTGTTGTCGGTGAACGTGGTGTACAGCTTTCCGGAGGACAGCGTCAGCGAATAGCTATTGCGCGTGCGGTACTGAAAAATCCAAAGATTCTAATCCTTGATGAAGCAACCTCATCGCTTGACTCTGAGTCAGAAAGGCTTGTGCAGGAGGCTCTTGAAAAGCTGATGCATAACCGGACCTCGCTTGTCATCGCACACCGTCTCTCAACAGTACGCAATTCAGATAAGATCATTGTCCTTAATGAGGGTACGATAGTTGAAGAAGGGACTCATTCTGAGCTTCTTGCTAACGGGAACGGACTCTACAGGTCTCTCACACAACTGCAATTTACCACTTAAAGCAGGGAATAATTGTATATTGATAATCAATGATCTAAATATTAACTTTGCTGCTAAGAAGAATGTGATTATGTTAAGAAAAGTCAGAACTGAAATCCTTACATTGGTTGTTGCCATCTCATCAGCAGCACTTTATGGTCAGGTGCCTGTTCAGATATCTACTCAGAAGATCGTTTCAGCCGGCAGGGTATATTACATGCACGAGGTACAGAAAGACCAGACACTGTATTCTATTTCGAGAGCATATAAGGTATCAATTGATGATATCACAAGCGTGAATGAGATCCCGTCATACGGTATTGTTCCGGGTCAGGTGCTGAAGATTCCGGCCTCTGAACCTAAGAAAACGATAACCACTGATGAGCAGGTAAAGGAGCTGGCTCTTAAGAGAGGACAACCCCAGCCTCCTTCGTCCGCCGTAGCTTCAGCGAAGGCGGAGCCTCAGCCTCAACCTCAACCTCAACCTCAGCCTCAGTACGAGGTGTCGACGCAGAAGATAGTCTCTGACGGAAAGGTATATTACATGCACCAGGTAGAGAAAGGGCAGACGCTCTATTCAATAGCAAGAACCTACAAGGTCACCATTGATGATATTAACCGCGAGAATGTAATAGCCTCATACGGAATAGCGCCGGGCCAGGTGCTTAAGATTCCTTCAACAGAGAGCCCGGTAAAAGAGACTGTACCGGCAAGCCGTCAGCCTGAACCTCAGCCTCAGCCTCAGCCTCAACCTGAACCTCAGCCTGAACCTCAACCTCAGGCTCAGCCTCAACCTGAACCTCAGCCTGAACCTCAACTTCAGGCTCAACCTCAACCTCAGCCTGAACCTCAACCGGTTACTGCAGCAAAGAAACCTGTGCAGCCAGAGAAGAAAACACACAAGGTACAGAAAGGTGAGTCTCTCTCAGAAATTGCCGATAAGTATGGGATCACTGTCGGTGAGCTTAAGCAGGCAAACAAAGGATTGATATTTCCGACGGCAGGGATGCGCCTTGTG
>JALOMO010000040.1 GCA_025455395.1 Bacteroidales bacterium | reverse complement strand
GGTATTTCTTTTTGCTGCGTAAAATAAAAAGGAGGAGTCATTTTCATAACCCCTCCTGCGACCTGTGAAAAAAAGGACTAGATGTGTTTCTCAGGTACCACCTGACCGTCAAACAGGTTCACTATTCTGTGAGCATAGCTGGCATCCCTGTCTGAGTGTGTCACCATTATGATGGTGGTTCCCTCTTTGTTGAGCTCGGTAAGGAGATTGATCACCTCAATACCGTTTTTCGAGTCAAGGTTACCAGTCGGTTCGTCAGCAAGGATAAGCTTTGGGTTTGCCACTACGGCACGTGCTATCGCCACCCTCTGCTGCTGGCCTCCTGAGAGCTGCTGAGGGAAGTGTTTTGCACGGTGACCTATCTTCATGCGGTTAAGCACATCTTCCACTCTCTTTTTCCTGTCACCTGCCTTCATCTTAAGATAGATAAGAGGCAGTTCGACATTTTCATAAACATTGAGTTCGTCAATAAGGTTAAAGCTCTGGAAGACGAAGCCTATATTGCCCTTCCTGAAAATAGTCCTGTCACGTTCTTTCAGGTTGGCAACCTCGGTGCCGTTAAAGATGTAGCTGCCGGAAGTAGGATTATCAAGCAATCCGAGGATATTCAGGAGGGTTGACTTGCCGCATCCTGACGGACCCATGACTGCCACGTATTCTCCTTCCTTAACTTCGAGAGTAACTTTGTTGAGCGCGGTGGTCTCAACCTCTTCTGTTCTGAAGACCTTTGTTAAATCATTTGTCTTGATCATGACCTTAAGTATTAAGTGTTAATTATTCTTTTTCAGTATCAGTTTCTCATTCTTGCCGAAAGTCTCATAGCCTGAAATGATTACCTTTTCTCCGGGCTGAAGTCCCTCAAGCACCTCGTAATATTTTGGGTTTTTTCTGCCGATCGATATGTTTCGTTTAACGGCGAACGATTCTGTGGGATCGAGTACATAAATCCACTGTCCGCCTGTCTCCTGGAAGAAACCTCCTATCGGGACCAGAACCGATATTTTAGGCTGCCCGAGCTGGAGGCTGGTGTAGTATGTCTGTCCGGTTCTGATATTATCAGGCATGGTATCAGCAAATGTCATATCAATCTCAAAGGTTCCGTTTCTGACCTCCGGGTAAACCCTCCTCACAACCAGGTTAAATTCATTTCCCTGTCTGTCAAGTGTTGCCGTGAGTTGTGTCCTGACCCTGTCAATGTAATGTTCATCGATCTGGGCGGTCACCTTATAAGATGTAAGGACGTTTATCTGCCCCATACTGAATCCACGGCTGATTGACTGGCCTAGTTCAGGTATCAGGAGGCCAAGCTGACCATCGACTGTGGCTCTCACATTCAGGTTTTCGACTCGCTGTCTTACGAGACTCAGGTTCCTGCGCATGTTCTCAAGGTTATTGATCATATTGTCAACCTGCACTGAGCGGAATATTGAGTCCTGCTTCTGACGCTCAATAAACAGGTCTCTTGACTGCAGTGCCATATCGAGATCTTCCTTTGAGCGGATAAATTCTTCCACAGAGACAAGGCTGTCACTGATGAGAATAAGGTTTTGCTTATAATTGCGCTCTTTTCTTTCGATATCATACTTGAGGTTAACCAGTTCTCTTTTAATCTGTATCCTCTCCTGTTCCATTGCTATCTGTGTGTTCCTGAGGAAGTTCTCTTTCTCAGCCAGTTGTGCCTCACTGTCAAGTATATTAAGGTAGAGGTCGGGGTTTGACAGTCTCAGGATTATATCGCCTTTTTTGACCATTGAGCCTTCCTCAATAAGTATCTCCTCGACACGCCCTCCTTCCTGTGCATCCAGAAAGACTGTGCTGATAGGTTCGACGGTACCAGGCACTGTTATATAATCATTGAACTGGTCTTCAATTACAGTCTCAACAATGAGTTTGTCACTGTCAACCCTGAAGGTTGATGTGCGGTCAGTGAAGAAGGCCATATAGAACAGCACGATAATGACAATGCCGGCAGCAATATATCCGATATGCTTTTTTCTCAGACCTTTCTTTCTGACAATAGGTTTATCCATTTTTTCAATAGGGGTGTCCATCTTAAATTATATTTGAGTTTAATTGCTTAATATATATTCGTAATCACCTGTGGTAATGAATTGTATAGTGAGTTTTCTGAACATCACCTGAAGCTTTGTTCTCAGTGCTTCAGTCTCTGCCCTGAAAAGGGTTACATGTGCTGCCGAGTAATCGGTAACATCAACCAGTCCTGACTCAAATTTCTTCTCCACAGCTGTAAATGATTTTTTGTTGAAAGCCAGGTTTGCCACGGCAGCTGCGTGTTCATCAATACCCCTGTTGAAGTCAAGGCATGCATTTTCGACTTCGGAGTAGAGATTGTTTTTCTCAAGCTCAAGCTTCAGCTCTGTGTCATTCATCCTGATCCTGGCGAGTTTGACATTCTTTCCTGTAACATAATTGTTGAAAATGGGTATCGCAAGTGAAAGATAAATTGCCTGGCTGTTGTTGTTTCTCAGCTGATCAGAGAATGAGTCCTGAGTAGGTGCTCCCTCATTTAATACCTGGTAATAACCGGTATAAATTCTTCCGCCTATCTCAATGCTGGGTAAGAGATACCCTTTTGCTGCCGAGAACTGCTTCTTTGAGGCTTCCAGCTCATATTCTATTGCCCTGAGCCTTGGCAGGACCTGTGATGCAATGCTGAAAACAGAGTCAGTGTCATATGCCGGGGTTGAGACCACCACGGTGTCAAGCTCAGGCTGAACAATATCAAATTGTGAACCGGCTTCAAGCTGAAGCATCTGTTTCAGCGTTGTAAGTGCCTGGTTTGTGTTGTTCTGTGCGACCGTATAATTGAGCCTGTCGGTTGAGACCCTGCTCTCCATCTCATATTGTTTTGAGACAGCTTCCTTCCCTGTCTCAACCATCCGTTTGATTCTGAAAAGTTGTCTTTCGGAGAGATCAAGCTGGAACCTGGATGCCCTCTCGACCCCTTTGGCATAAAGAGACTGGAAGTATTGCCCGGTGATATCAAGTATAAGCTGGTTCCGTGCAACCTTTTCATTCTCCAGCCCCGATTTCATCATGAGCTTATTGGCAGCAACGGTATTTACGTTTGCCAGGCCGTTGAAAATCTCAATAGAGGAATTCAGGTAGTAGGAGTTACTGAAGTTCTGCTCAAACGTGATAAGGTTCGTGACAGGGTCAATTGACCTGCCGAAGCCAAGTTGAGCATCCGACCCGAAATTCAGTGAGGGCAGCAAATCCAGCTTTGACTTGAGAAGGTTAACCTCACTGGTTTCGGTTTGCAGCTTCTGTCGTCTGAGATCTATATTATTCTCAACGGCATAGGTAACACAATCACCCAATGTCCAGCTCTTGTCTTGCCCCTCTACCACTTCAGTCAAGACAGTTCCTGCAATAATTAATATGATGATTACTCTTTTCATAAAAGATTTCCTGTTTTTGTTCTTTATGCCAAGGAGTGTGCCAGAAATGTAAGTTCAACTGTGTCAGCGCTATAGGATTATGTATTGTATACTGAGTGTATAATAATTAGACACATCATGTATGCTTTTTTAACAAAGTGGATTTCTGTAACGGGTTAAATTCTTGTTAACGGCACCTGGTATTGTGAAACATCAGGGAAATATTTCCGTCATTAGCATATAATAAGCCTAAATTATTCCAAATGATCAAGAATCTCATTACCACAGCATTCAGACATATTCTGAAGAATCCGGCGTACAGCATATTGAATATACTGGGTCTTTCTCTGGGTATTGCAAGCGCCCTGTTCCTGATAATTTACGTTTCTGATGAGGTAAGCTTTGACCGCTACCATGAGAAGGCTGACCGTATTTACAGGGTTTCATCGAAGATTACTGAGCCTGATGACCAGTTCACCTGGATTGTGGCACAGATACCTTTCGGACCGCAGGTCGCAACTGATTACCCTGAAGTAGAGTCTTATGTCCGGTTTATAAATATGCCCCGTGCACTTTATAAATATGAAGATAAGGAGTTCAATGAAGAGAATTTCTTCTATGTTGACTCTACTCTTTTTGACATATTCACCTATAAGCTTGTAAGTGGAGATATGGTATCGGCCCTGCGCGAACCAGGAAAAATTATCCTTTCCGAGACAGTGGCTGCAAGGTATTTTGGCAGCAGTGATCCGATAGGCAAGACGCTTACCACAGGGACCACTACTTTTGAAGTAACGGGTGTAATAGAAGATGTACCCTTCAATTCACATTTCCGGTTTGATGCAGTGGCATCCAGAAGTAACCTTCCGGCCCAGTTAGGTTCCTGGGGCAATTTTGGCGTTTTCACATACCTGCTCTTCCCGGATGGAACAGATGTCAGTGCGTTTGAAGAAAAGATGCAGGGGATGTATGCTGCTTATATGGAACCTATCTTTGGCTCACTCAATATAACTATAGAGTACATACTCGAACCTATAAAACGTATTCATCTCTATTCAACCAATGCCAACGAACCGGTGCCAACAGGCAGTATCACCTATGTCTACATCTTTGCCATTGTTGCACTCTTCCTTGTGCTTATTGCAGCCATGAATTATATGAATCTGTCAACTGCACGGTCAACGAAGCGTGCCCGCGAGGTAGGCCTGAGAAAGGTAGTCGGCTCACGCAGGCCGCTTCTCATCGCACAGTTCCTGTCCGAATCGATCATATTTACAGTTATATCTCTGATAATAAGCGTTGTATTGCTGGCCGCCCTTCTGCCCAAGTTCAATCTTCTGGCAGGAAAGTCATTTGACATGCATGTTGTCTACAGTCCTGTTGTTTTAATCAGCCTTCTGGCTGTCATTCTCCTTGTTGGCATTGTCGGCGGGAGTTATCCGGCCTTCTTTCTGTCGAGATTCAGTCCTGTTACAGTCCTTAAGGGAGAGATAACACAGGGCTCAGCTGGAAGTTTGTTCCGCAAAGTGCTGGTTGTAATTCAGTTCACAGTTTCAGTAACTATGATTATATGCACCATGGTGGTCTTCAGGCAGCTGAACTACCTCAAGACCATGGACCAGGGATTTGACCAGGAAAATGTTGTTGGCCTGCGCCTGAACGGTCCTATGGCGAGGAAATATCCTGTTCTGAAGCAGGCCCTCAGGGATAATCCTGATATTAAATACGTGGGTGGAACCAATACACCTGTCGGAGAGGGTTCGGGAAAGGTCCTTTTCAATGTTGAAACTGACCAGGGAATGTCCTCGCGGGGAATTAATTTCGCAGTTGTCGACTTTGATTTTATCGAGACACTGGGAATATCTATTGCAGAAGGCCGTGACTTCCAGGAGGATATGCCTTCTGATACTCTGACAGGAGTAATCGTTAATGAGACTTTTGTTAAACGCATGGGATGGAGCGAAGCCATAGGCAAGAAGGTTGAGCTTGGCGACGAGAACACTATAAGGGCCAGGGTAATAGGTGTAATGAAGGATTACCATCAGACCGGAATGTATAATGAGATCGAATCTTTGCTGTTGATAACCCGTCCACTGAATAACGTAGTATACATTAAACTCAGCGGCGAGAGGGTTGATGAGACTCTTGGTTTTATAGAAGGAAAATGGAAGGAGGTCTTTCCTGATCAGCCTTTCACCTATACTTTCCTGTCGGAGCGGTTTAACAGCCAGTTTGAAGCTGATGAGAAGCGTGGACTGATCTTTACACTCTTTACCATTCTGGCCATTCTGATCGCATGTCTGGGGCTGTTCGGACTGGCATCTTATATGGTTGAACAGCGGACAAAAGAGGTTGGCATCAGAAAGGTCTTCGGTGCTGATGAGGGGACAATTCTCAGACTTATCTCGAAGGACTTTCTCATACTGGTGGCAATTTCGATTGTTATTGCTTTCCCGGTCGCCTATTACTTTATGAGCAACTGGCTCTCAAATTATGTCTACAGGACGAGCCTCGGAGCAATGGTATTCATTATGGCCGGGGTACTTACCCTGCTTATCACATTCGCAACCATAAGCTACAAAGCCTGGCAGGCTGCAGTAATGAATCCGGCAAATTCGATAAAAACGGAATGATTGTTCCGGAAGATAAGTTATATTTATCCGTCAAATCATTAACCGGATAAATAACAACTATGAAAACAGGCTTAACTGGAAAATGTGCCTCGGGCAAAGGGGCGTCTGTTTTCCCCGCTTTGATATTTCTTCTCTTTTCCCTGACAGCACCGGGGCAGCAGGCACAATGGAGACCTGCCGGAGATAAGATAAAAACCGTCTGGACCGATTCAATTGATCCGGTTAAACCGTCGCCGGAATATCCCAGGCCTCAGATGGTAAGGGATCTTTGGATGAACCTTAACGGGTTGTGGGATTATACTATCTTGCCGGCCACCTCCTCCATACCATCAAAATTTGAAGGCAAAATACTTGTACCGTTTGCAGTAGAGTCTTCACTTTCAGGAGTTGCCGGAAAGGTGGGAGTTGATAGTGTTTTATGGTACAGGACCAGTTTTGATTTGCCGAAATCTATGAGAGGTAAAACTATACTTCTCCATTTTGGTGCAGTGGACTGGGAGAGCGATATTTATATTGACAGCAAAAAAGTATTTACACACAGGGGAGGGTATGACCCGTTTTATGTTGACATTACTCCTCATGTAAGCAAAGGTGGCAGTCATCAGCTTGATGTCAGGGTCTCTGACCCGGTTGACAGGGGGCCGCAGCCACGGGGAAAGCAGGTCAGCAGGCCGGAAGGCATATGGTATACTTCGGTAACGGGTATCTGGCAGACGGTATGGGTTGAGGCTGTGCCGGCATCCTACATTTCTTCAACAAGACATCTGCCAGATATAGACAAGAAGACCGTTATGGTAAACGTCAAGATTGAGAATCCCTCACAAGGAGACATGGTCCGCGTTAAGATAATGGACGGGGCAAGCACTGTGTCTGTGACGGAAGCCCCGGCAGGGGAAGAGATTAAGCTTACTGTTGAGAACCCCAGGCTCTGGTCTCCCGATGATCCGTTCCTTTATGATCTAAAAATATCGCTTGTCAGGAAAGGGAAGGTCACTGATGAGGTAGGAAGCTATTTTGCGATGCGCAAGATATCTGTGGAGCCTGATATAAACGGGGTGCTGAGGATGATGCTCAACAACCGCTTCGTGTTCCAGTATGGCACGCTTGACCAGGGATGGTGGCCTGACGGACTATATACCGCCCCCACCGATGAGGCTCTGCTCTTTGATATCGTGAAGACAAAGGAGATGGGATTCAACATGATCCGCAAACACGTGAAGGTAGAACCTGCAAGGTGGTATTACCATTGTGACCGAGCTGGCATGCTGGTATGGCAGGACATGCCCAGCGGCGACCTTGGAGGTCATCGGTGGAATGACAAGCCCGGAATGGAGGGCGGCTCAGACAAGAACAGATCAGAAGAGTCGGAGAATATCTACAGAAAGGAATGGAATGCCATTATGGACTGCCTTTACAATTTCCCAAGCATTGTTGTATGGGTACCATTCAACGAGTCGTGGGGACAGTTCAAAACGGCTGAGATAACACAATGGACGAAGGAGAAGGATCCGTCAAGACTGGTAAACAGCGCCAGCGGGGGCAACTTCCATGACGTGGGTGACATACTCGATGTGCATAACTATCCCGGACCGGTGATGCCAAAACCGGAGATTTTCGGAAAAAAGCAGGCACTTGTATTGGGCGAATTCGGAGGGCTGGGACTTCCTCTCGAGGGTCACACGTGGCTCGGAAAGAATAACTGGGGATACAGGAGCTTCAGTAGTGCTGACACTCTCTTCATGACCTACTCAGGTTATCTTGATCAGATGGTCCGGTTTATTGAGAGAGGTCTCTCTGCAGCAATATACACCCAGACAACAGATGTTGAGATTGAGACAAACGGGCTCTTGACTTATGACAGGAAGGTTGTAAAATTACCATTAGCCGGGTTACGTGAGACAAGCCGAAGACTTTACGAGTCTGCGGAAAAAATCAGGTTCGGGAAGTAGACTGCATTGTCTGCAGCAGTCCGGCGATGTCAATTGTAGTGCTTGAAATAAAATAGGTAAGTCATGATAGTAACTTGTGTTCATGTAAATGTGATTCCTTCAGGTGTGGAAGAGTTTATCAGGCTGACGAGAGATAACCACAATGCCTCGATACTGGAACCGGGTAACCTGCGGTTTGACCTGTTGCAGATGGAGGATGATTCGTGCCATTTCATGATCTATGAGGCCTATGAGTCACAGGAGGCTTCCGATCTTCACAAAACAACCCTTCATTATATCAAATGGCGTGATGCCGTGAAGGATCTGATGGCAGAGACCAGGCAGGGGATCAGGTACCGGATTGTTGAACCCTCATCCAGATCACAATGGTAGAACCGTTTCATCTGGCTCGGCTCCCAATAATTCACTTTGGTAAAAGAAAGAGGGAGTTACTGCCTGATCTGATAAAAAGATACGGGTCAGAGATAATTCTTGTAACAGGCAAAAGGTCTTTCGTGGATTCACCTGAGGCCGAAAAACTTTTCCGAACGTTTAAAACCAAATCGATCAGGTATCATCATGTTACAGTCACCGGCGAGCCGTCGCCGTCACTTATTGATGATACAGTAAAGAGGTTTAATGATCAGCCCGTGGCAGCAACGGTAGCGATAGGAGGGGGAAGTGTTGTTGATGCCGGGAAGGCAATCTCGGCCATGCTTTACAAGGATGATTCGGTACGCGATTACCTCGAGGTGGTCGGAAACAGGGAGCACCCCGGATCGAAAGTGCCTTTCATTGCTGTGCCGACAACATCGGGTACAGGAAGTGAAGCAACCAAAAATGCAGTCATATCGCAGGTGGGAATCGGAGGATTCAAGAGATCGCTGCGTCATGATAATCTTGTTCCTGATATTGCTGTTGTTGATCCTGAGCTCACAATGAATTGTCCTCCGGATATTACGGCTTCCGCAGGAATGGACTGTTTTACGCAGCTTGTCGAAGCATACCTCTCAGAGAAATCAGGCATTATGACCGATAGCTTCGCTACTGAAGGAATAATGGCGGTTAAGAGGTCCCTTGTCAGAAGCTGTTCTTATGGAGATGATATTGGTGCGAGATCAGATATGTCATTTGCCGCACTCATGTCAGGAATCTGCCTGGCAAATGCAGGTCTCGGGGCTGTGCATGGCATCGCGGGCACAATGGGAGGGATGTTCGGCATTCCTCACGGAATTATTTGCGGGACACTGATGGCAGCAGCCAATGAAGTAAATGTGAAAGCGTTGCGGAGTTCTTCAGGCAATCATTCAGCACTAACCAAATATGCATCTCTCGGAAAGATCTTTTGTGAAGAAGATGACAAGTCTGATGAGTGGTACATCGATGCTTTTCTCAATAGGCTAAACGAGATGACAATTCAGCTGCAACTGCCAGGGCTTGGAAGTTATGGCCTTGCTACAGAGGATATTACGTTGATTTGCGATACAACAGACATAAAGAACAATCCGGTCAGACTCACTCCGGAGGATCTCGCAGAGATCATTTGCAGGAGGATGTGAGGGGTGTATTGAGGTTAAGGTTAAGGTTGAGGTTGAGGTCAGGAGGAACGAAACATGGCGCAGGAACTGAGATTCATTCTTGATGTGCATCTCGGGAGGCTGGCAAAATACCTCAGGCTGTGCGGATTTGACACACTATATAGCAGCCACTTCAGCGATCCTGAGATAATAGAAATAAGCGTAAGAGACGGAAGAATAGTCCTGACACGTGACAAACTTTTACTGAAGGACAAGAGGATAAACCGTGGCTACCGCATCATTTCACAGAACCATGAGGAACAGATGAGGGAGGTATTTGAGGAATTTAATCTTCGCAATCATCTTAACCTTTTCTGTCGGTGTATCAGATGCAACACTCCTCTTGAGGTAGTGGATAAGAAAGATATTCTCCACCGGATACAAGCCAACACCACAAGGTATTACTCGAGCTTCAGCAGATGTCCAAATTGTGACAGGATTTACTGGGACGGATCGCATTATAACAATATGAAAAAGTTTATTGCAGGGATAACAAAAAGGTTGGAGTAAAATATTTTAGGTACCTTAGTGATAAAATGCGGAAATTGCAATTTTCCCATGTAGTTAAAGAATCATATTATGCATTTTATAGTCTGAAGAAATTTGTTTTTTAAATATGAGAAAACCCATTTCTGACGAAATCAGAGAGATTATCAAACGTATCTCGGCAGACAGGAACAGAACCAACCTGCTGAGAAATTACGAGCAGAGGGCAATCGCATTTTTTCTTCAGCGAATTCCATCGTGGGTAACTTCTGACATGCTTACCTTCCTGGGTTTTGTCGGGACCATGATCACCTTCACCGGGTTCTTACTGGCTGCGTATCTTCACCGGGGTTATCTTCTTCTGGGTGTAGCAGGTTTCACCATAAACTGGTTCGGTGACTCTCTTGACGGCAGGCTTGCCTATTACCGTAACAGACCGAGAAAGTGGTACGGCTTTTCACTTGACCTCTCAATAGACTGGATAAGCACTATCATACTCGGAGTCGGATATATTTTCTATGTTTCGGACCAGTGGGAAATGGTGGGCTCCGGCTTTGTGGTATTGTACGGATGGGCAATGATCGTAGCCCTTGTCAGGTACAAGGTTACCGGTCACTACACTATTGATTCGGGCGGTCTTGGTCCCACTGAACTGAGGATCATTATCTCGGCAATACTGATAACTGAAGTTTTTGTAAGAGACTCAATACTATATGCCGGGGTGGCTGCCTGCCTCTTATTACTGTTTATTGACATTAAGGATACAATAAAACTGATCCGCATTGCAAATCAAAGAGATATTGCCGAAAGAGAAAACAATTCGAAAAGCTCCGGTGCCGGATGAACTGTTGATGTTTGGGCAGGTCATGCTGTCAGCCTGACTTCATCATTCAGCATTGGTCATATGTCACCAGGCAAACTCTCCAGGGAAACCTGTTGAATAATAAAAGTAGCCGGATTACTCAGCTGTGAAAATGATTGCGTCCTGATGTGAGGGTAATCATCAGGACGCAATTCAGATTATGGTTATGAGTGATTATTTTTTAATGCTCCATCCAAACCTGAGTCCGAATATGAACCATGCAAGAGCTACAGTGCCTGCTGCGAAGATAGTATCGCCTATTGTCCGCAGCCATCTGAATGTCTCAATGTGAGGCTGTTGCATAAACTCTGCAGAACGAGCATACCAGAGACCTTCCTGTACGCTGGCGACAGTCTGTGCCAGACCTACCGGAAGCACACTTATCAGCACCATCAATGCAAGTCCTATATTGATCGCCCAGAAAGCAAACTTAATGACAGGTTCTTTCCATACACTCTTCTGATCCATATCACGAAGGACAAACAACATGAGGCCTATGCCAAGTATGCCGTAAACGCCGAACAGCGCTGTATGTCCGTGAACAGGGGTGGTATTCAGCCCCTGCATGTAATAGAGAGCTATGGGAGGATTAATAAGGAAGCCGAATATTCCTGCACCGACAAGATTCCAGAATGCCACCGCAATGAAGCTGTAAATAGGCCATTTATATGCTTTGATCCATTCGGCACCTCTGCTCAGCTTGAGGTTATCATACGCCTCGAATCCCATCAGCACCAGAGGTACCACCTCCAGTGCACTGAACGTAGCCCCGAGTGCAAGCACTGCAGTGGGTGTTCCAGTGAAATAGAGATGATGGAATGTGCCGAGTATGCCTCCGGAAAGGAACACGATTGTTGAGAAGAGAACTGCAAGCGTTGCTGTGGCAGCCTTAAGGAGGTGAAGCCTGACAAAGAGGAAGGCCATGACAACAGCAGCAAATACTTCAAAGAATCCCTCTACCCAGAGATGAACAACCCACCATCGCCAGTATTCAGCCACTGCCAGGTTGGTCTGTCTGCCCCACATAAGTCCGGCACCGTAAAATGCCGCGATGGCTATTGACGATACCAGGAACAGGATGAGCAGGTTACGGCTGTCAGACTTCTGCTTTATCGCCGGCCAAATTGCCCTGCCCATCAAAAGCAGCCATATAAATAGACCGATGAAGAGGAAGAGTTGCCAGAAACGACCAAGGTCAACATATTCGTATCCCTGATGGCCGAGCCAGAAGTTCTGAACAAGGCCGAGCTTCTGCATTACACCCATCCACTGTCCGGCAAGCGAGCCAAGAACGATGATAAGCAGTGCAATGAAGAGGAAGTTCACTCCCAGGCGCTGATATTTCGGCTCATGACCTGATATTGCCGGGGCGTAATACAAGCCGGTTGCCAGCCATGAGGTGGCTATCCAGAATATAGCTATCTGAACGTGCCATGTGCGTGAGATTGAGTAGGGAAGTATCTTCGCCAGGGGAAGGCCATATAATGCCTGTCCCTCGACAGTATAATGGGCAGTAATGATTCCCATTGCCACTTGAACAAGAAGCAGGAGGGAGACAATCCAGAAGTATTTTACTGTTGCTGCCTGGGAAGGAGTCTGTGCCTTGGTGGTCAGGGGGAAGGAGGCAGGCACAAGCTCACGTTCGCTGTCTCGCTGTTTGGCGTAGAACCATCCCATGAGTCCTATACCGGCAATCAGCATTATTACACTGAATCCCGTCCATAGAAGGAGCGAACCGGTTGGCCTGTTTCCGACAAGTTCCTCCGCCGGCCAGTTATTAGTGTAGGTTATCTCCTGACCGGGGCGTTGTGTGACACACGACCATGATGTCCAGAAGAAAAAGGCGTTCAGCAGCCTCACCCTTTCAGGGTCACGGAGAGAGTTTTCTGCGATGGCGTAAGCATCACGCAGTTCAGCAAACTGCGGATCATCAGTGAAGAGGCCGCTGTAGTAGAGACTGTTTGATGCAATGGCTTCAGCACGCAGAGGTGACACTGTCACAGTCCCTGTTGTCGGATCGAAAGTGTTTTTCCTCAGTTCCTCCTGAAGAAGCACCTTGAGTGACGCCTGAAGGTCAGCCTTTAGCTCATCCCATGGAATATTGTAGGTCTCGACTGACATGTGGTTCAGCATGTATACAGCTTCCCTGTGAAGCCATTCTGCACTCCAGTCAGGTGCCTGGTAGGCTCCGTGACCCCATACGGTACCCACCTCCTGGCCTCCCATCGACTGCCAGACGTTCTGTCCGTCTTTGATATCCTGTCCGGTGAAGAGGGTGACACCTTCGGTTGTGACAACCTTGTCGGGCACCGGCGGAGCCTGGCGGTATATCTCACGGCCGAAATAGAGGAGTACCGCAAATGAAATGGTCATGACGGCTAAAAAGCCAAACCAGAGTTTTCTTGTAGTCATAGGCAATTTGTTGTTTAGTGTTGATTCAGTGATATATGGAATTAAGTCTTTCAATCTCGGAAATATAATCGGTCACTCCTCCTCCATGCGGGGAGACGGGTTCAACTTTGGAATATTCATCAAGAAGACGTGCGTGATCCTCTGGTGTCAGAACATTGTCGGCCATGCGGAAAAGGATGTTATTCTCCTTTGATATATGGTTCCTCAGGAGGGTCACATATCCTGACATATTTGCAAACACATATTTCAGGGCTGTGATATCACCATCCTTGCAGAGCTTAATGTATTCCTCCATGCCTCTTACATATTCCCTGCCCTGTATGTGCTCAGCCAGCATCACCGCCACAGGGCCCTGATGAGGACTGAACCCCTTCTCTTCAAGACCAGGGAAGAAGATTTTCTCTTCCTTGGCATGATGAAACCCGTCGGCAAAGTTTTTTATCAGGCTCACAATAGATTCCAGGTCAGATATTTCCGGAGCAACTGTCTTTGTTACCTGCTCCATTATATCAGTAAGACGCAAAATATGTATGTGATCATTTTCCAGATCCTTTGTAGCTGTTTTCATTTTCCCAAATTCTTAATTCTTAACTCTTAATTCTTAATTCTTAATTCCATCTCCCGCCAGCCGCAGTGCAGCAGGATAGAGGATATTGTTTTCAAGGTGAACATGGATGTGCAGGTCATCTTCAAACTCTCCCAGCAGTTTCATGGTGACCCTGTAAGTGTTGCATGCATCATCAGGCACCAGGTAACCCCTGGTCATCTCATTGATTCTGTCCATTGCACTGCCTGCAAATTCATGCTCGCCTGACATACGCTCTATTTCTGAAAGTATCAGATCCCTGTCTGCAGATGTACTGTTATCCATTACTCTCTTGACAGCCGGGAAAAGGACATCCTCTTCATTCCTTAAGTGCTGAAGCAACTCAATGTTTATCTGTGAGAAGAGATCTGCCACCTCAATAAGTTCTGCATGTCTCTCTCCATGTACCTGTGCGATCTTGGCAGTATAAAACAGGAGATCCGGGAGATTCTTCAGAACATATTTATGATGAGTGTTGACAATATAATCTGCGAGAAAGGAAGGAGACCATTCATTGAAATTGTGGCCCTTGCTCTCTGACGAGTATTCAAGCTCCCTGAGCTTGCCTATGACCTGGTCAGGATTAATTTTCTTTTCGCTGCATGCTTCTGCAAGGCTCTTCTTACCTCCACAGCAGAAATCAAGCCCTGCCTCCTTGAAAATGGAAGCTGCCCTGAAATCATCTGTTACAATCTGTCCCAGAGATGCATTGATGAGATTCTCATTTTTCATTTAAGTATGTTTAAATAAATTCGGATACAAATATATTATTTATTTTATAAGAAGACAAAAAGGTCTTTATATAGCTTAAAACATTTTTTTCATACTTTTGTTCTCAAAAGCCTGGAAGATGTTCAATAAGGAGACTGAATACGCATTGCGGAGCCTGGTATATATCCAGGTTGAGAATGATAAAGGAAGGAGGCCGGGAATTTCTGAGATTGCCGTGGAGATAGACGCACCTCCCTTTTATACGGGCAAGATACTTCAGCGGATGGTCAGGCAGGGTTTTGTTCAGTCACGTAAAGGGAGGGGAGGGGGTTTCTTTTTTGACAGCAGGCAGGCAGAACTGAGAATAGGAGATGTGATAAAGGCTGTTGAAGGTGATAATATAATGACCAGTTGTGCTTTCGGACTTAAAAACTGTGATGAGATAAATCCATGTCCGCTTCATTCAAGGTATGCCCCGATAAGGGACAAGATCAGCACACTTGTCAGGGAGGAGACGATACAGTCACTTGCAAGGAGGCTGCAAGGTAAGTGATGATTTTTTTTGATAATGGTGTGTTGTATGAACTTTTTGCTGAAAAATCAGTTTACCTTTAAATAAAAAAATTATGTCAGAAAAATCTGTAAACAGTCGTCGCGAGTTCCTGCAGAAGATGATAGCGTTATCTGCTCTTGCAGGTCTTGCGCCATATGCTGATGCATTCGGGAGGCCTATTTTTGCGCCTGTCAAGGGTAAGCTGCCGCTGCGTCCCCTGGGAAAGACAGGGCACATGGCAGGCATCTACAGTTTCGGGGCCCAGGCCACCACGGAGATACCAGGCAAGGAGGAACTATCTCAGGAGATTATTAACAGGGCCATTGACCTTGGTATCAATTACATAGATACAGCTGCCGCTTATGGCAGGTCTACGCCGACGGTTCCGAGGGCTGATGCAATGGGAACCAGTGAACGCAATGTAGGGCAGGTTATGAAGTATCGCCGTAAGGAGGTCTTCCTCTCTTCAAAGACACATGATCGTACCTATGACGGATCGATGCGTCTGCTTGAGAAATCACTGAAACAGCTACAGACCGATCATCTTGACATGTGGCAGATCCACAATGTGAAATCTTCCGAGATAGAGACTCTTGACAAGATCACTGGTGAGGGCGGTGTGCTGAAGGCAATGATCAAGGCAAGGGATGAAAAGATGATTCGTTTCATCGGATTCACCGGTCATGAGGGTCCGGATGTATTAAACGCTCTGAATGAGAGGTTTCCTTTCGATAATGTGCTTGTGGCGATCAATGCAGCAGACAAGCACCACGATCCGTTTATCGAAAAGTTCCTTCCCAATGCAGTAAACAAAGGCATGGGGATAGTTGCAATGAAAATACCGGCCCGTGACCGTATATTCTCGAACGGAGGGATCATCACAATGAAGGAGGCGATGGAGTATGTCATGACTCTTCCTGTCAGCACCATAATTGTAGGTATTGACACGATTGCCGAGCTGGAGGAGAATATTGAGATAGCAAAGAACTTCAAGCCGCTTACAGCTGATGAAATGCTTGCAATTGAAACGAAGACCAAGCCTCACTACAAGGATTTGATGTTCTTCAAGAATCTTTCCGAGTGGCCCCCGGAGTGGTAGACGTTTATTTTAACCTGTAGGTTAAAGCCATTAAACGGTTCCGTCTACAGGGTATATATAGATATACTTAGTTTTATATATTAATCTTAAATAATTACATCATGAAGAAAACACTTTTAATTGCAGTATTTAGTTTGTTGTTTATAGGCATTTCCAGTGCCCAGGAAATTGGTGTGCGTTTTGGAAATGTTTCAGGTGGTCCTGTAGCAGTTGATGCGGTATTTGGACTTGGTGAGTTCAGCAGGATCCATGCGGATGTATCTTTTGGTGACGGAGGTGTAGGGATTGATGCACTGTGGGATTTTCTCTACAGGCCTCTCGGAGGCGAGGCGTTTAACTGGTATCTTGGTGCCGGTCCTTATGTCAATATTGATGATCCTTTCTGGCTGGGAGTAGCTGCTGAGGCAGGCCTTGAATACAGGTTCAACAGTGTCCCAATAGCTCTTGGTGCTGACTGGCGTCCGCGTCTCAGTCTTATCGAAGAGACTGATTTTCACTGGGGAGGTTTTGGCGTTAACGTCAGGTTTATCTTTGGCAGCAAATAAGATAATTAGCCTTATATAAGGGAGGCCGTCTCAACAGTTTAATGAGACGGCTTTTTTTGTGTAATAATGCCGGAGGCATTAAATGTGAATAACCGCGGGTGGAACCCGTGGCAAGGGGTAGCAAGATAAAATATCAGCCATGCAAGGGCGACAGGTGGCTGGCATAGACTGATCAGCAGAAGGGCATTCTGAATCTTATGTCACCCCTTCAGGGCTCCGGGCTGCTCTCATGATTTTTCCCCCAGCTCACGCTGGGGGTTATGCACATTTTGTCACTCCGTGACAATGATCCTCCGGAGCCTGTAGCACCTTTCGGTGCTGTTAGTATTTATGCAATACAATCATGGAAATAGAAATGGTGACCATTCGAGACACCCTCTTCATTTTATAGTTTGATACAGCAAAATTCTTCTTGGCCTACTGGTCTTCCTCCCAGGCTTCCAGTTGTTTCTGCAATGAATAAACCGGCTTCTGCGAGAGTTTTGAAAATCCCTTTTCCGGACGATCAAGCGCCAGGATCAGGAACATTACAACAGCAAAGATAACAGAGAGCAATATATTAATTCTATAACTCCCTTTTCCTGAAATGCCGAAATGATAACCAAGGGAAAGCATTGAAAAGAAGGTGATTATAATCAATACCCATAGTACAATCTTTGGGATGCGATACTCAAATGTCATCGTAATGCGCTGGTTAAAGTTATCATAGATGTCATTAAGAGACTGTGTGTACAGTGCATATACTTCAGAACTTCTGTCTTGTGCCGCAAGTTCTTCAGCATAGTCCCAGAGCTGGTCAAGTATAGCATGTGAACGCGCCAGAGCTGATCTGAGCTTCGATGAATCTTCCGCCAGCTGAATTCGCAGGTCAACATATTCTGTCAGAAGTTCCTTCGTCCCGGAATTGAATGGTTCTGAAAGTAATCCGGCTCTCAGGTATGTGGTTCGTATGTTTGTAACCTCATCAAGCAGCAACTGCTTTCGAGTATCATAGCGATTTGTGACTATCTGAAAAGTGAAGGCAAGCATGAAGGCCAGGAGTGCAAGTGTCGTGCCTACCACGGTTCCAACAGAGCCAGGCTCCATATTTACCCCCCTTTTTTTCCGGAGAATGCCATAATACTGACCTGCAAATATTGGTACAAGCACAATAAGCATAGGCAGGACGAACATCACGGCAATGCTGAGAATCAGACTGCTTTTCATCACTTTATGAGGTTAGTATTTGTTATTTTATAATTGGTAACGGATGAATACATCCCTTCTGAAATCCAGGGAAAGTTAAGTAAAATAATTATCCGGTATTTTGTCCGGAAAGAATTTGGAGGTAGCTCTCAGTTATTTTGCTATTGGTCCGGCCGGTACCTCCTCGACCTTCCTCTCCCTTCTGCCGGTAACGCCAAAGAAATAGATCAGCGATAATGATATAATTATCATCCCTATGACTGTAATCCAGTCAGCATTTTCACCCGGAACGATAATCCAGCTGAGTATGGCACCAAAGACAGGTATGATGAACTTCCAAAGGTTTAGTTCCGAGACTCTTACCTCAGGTCTTTTAAGCAGAACATACCATTTTGAGAAGGTAAAGGCTGACATGAAGGCAAGCCATGCAAGGGCCAGCCAGTAATTAAGGGGAAAGTCCGGCTTCGAAGGTACATCCTCAAAAAGAAAAGAGAGGATGAAAATGATTATGCCTCCTGTGAGTAGTGAGAAGGAGCTCAGTACAAGGGGATTCATGTTTTTACTCTTCTTTGAAACAAGGACATTGCTTGTGGCCGTCGAAATATTGGCAATGAAGATCATAATAATGCCCGCAAGTTCCATCGGCCCTCCCAGATGAAATCCCTGTCTTCCGGCACTTACCATAACAATGCCTGCCAGTCCGAACACAATTGTAATCACTTTCGACAGGGTGAACCGTTCATCTTTGATCATTATCCTTGAAACGATTGCTGTTACAAATGGTTGTGCCCCGACTATTACTGCTCCAAGTGCTCCGGGAACATAATCCATCCCAATATAGAACAGGATATAATTGATAAGTGTTTGCAGTATTGTGACCCATATCACAAGGCTTTTATTGCTCAGGATCATTTTTATATAATCACCCGGTCTGATCGTAAATGGAAGTATCATCAGTCCTGAGATAATAAAACGTGACCCCGCAAAATGAAGTGGTGTTGAGTACTGCAGTCCGACCTTTATGAACGGGTAGGCAGTTGACCACATCAGACATGTAACGATAGCCCAGAAAATAGTATTGATGTGGCGGTCTTTCATATGAAGGGTTGGAGTTTGCAAATATCGCAGTTTTTTTGTTTACCAGTTTCATTACTTTTGTTAAACACAATATTTAATTTATGACTGTAGCGGAGCTTCTTGCCAGGAGGCTTAAGGAACACGGAGTGAGAAGGTTTTTCGGTATCCCGGGAGGCCCCTCTATTCCCTATATGGAGGCATTCCGGAAGGAAGGGATTGAGTTCATCCTTACTTCGCATGAGGCCTCAGCAGCAGTTATGGCAGATGTCACCGCAAGGATGACTCATGTCACCGGCGTGTGTCATGCCACCTTTGGTCCCGGAGCTACAAACCTCTCTACCGGTGTCGGGGGGGCACTGCTCGACCGTTCACCTCTTCTGGCTCTTACTTCTGAAGTCCCTGACAGCTGGGCGGGGCGGACCACACAGATGAACATTGATCACCAGGCGCTCTTTGCCCCTCTGACAAAAGCCACATACAGGCTAACCGAAGCGACAGCAGGTGAGATAATTAGCGAAAGCCTCAGTGTGGCAAACGATGAGTATCCCGGCCCTGTCCATCTGGGTCTGCCTTCAGATCTGGCGGAGAGGACGGCTAAGGTTAAGGCTGAGGTTAAGGCTGAGGTTAAGGTTGAGGTTGAGGGTGAGGGTGAGGGTGATCTGTTTCACCTTGACGAGAGAGCCAGGGTGCTTCTGGCATCGGCAAGAAGGCCTCTGATTGCTGCCGGGTTGTCAGCAATGCGGGCAGGCATTGGCCCTGCACTACTCAGGTTGCTTGACCGCTGCCCGGTGCCTGTAGTTGTAACTCCTATGGCGAAAGGGATAATACCTGAGAGTCACCCCTGTTATGCCGGTGTCCTTTTTCATGCATTAAGTGACAGGCTCAGTAAGCTTACGAGGGAGGCTGATTTAGTTATCGGGCTGGGGTATGATCCGGTTGAGTACAACTACGAGTCGTGGCTGCACAAAGTCCCTCTGCTTCACTTCAATATCATCGAAACTGACCTTCAGGTTCCAGGCGCCATCCAGGTTGTTTCTTCGGCCCCGAAATGGGTTGAAGCACTGAAAGTGCTCCATGGCTCTGATGAAATGGTCGCTATGGCAGCTGAAGCGAGGAGCTCTGTCAGAACGGTTTTACAGGAGCTGTATGCCGGATTCACCCCTGTTACGGCTATCGAAATATTACAGGATCTCCTTCCCCGTGATGCTTTTGTTACAGCTGATGTCGGATCTCATCTTCACCTGCTTGGCCAGATGTGGAACGTGGCTCAACGCGGGAGGCTCATCATGACCAATGGCTGGTCGTCGATGGGATTCGGACTCCCTGCTTCAATAGCTGCTGCAATTACCTGTCCGAAAGCAACTGTGGCCTGTATCACAGGTGATGGCGGTTTATTGATGTATGCAGGTGAGATGATGACAGCGCGCAGGCTGGGAGTGAAGATAATTGTCATAGTGCTGGCTGACGGAGAACTGAACCTGATAAGGGTAAAAGAGTCATGGAGAAAATTATCTCCTTATGGTACTGACCTGTATCACGGATCACTGTTTGGTAGTGATACCTTTCTTGGAACAGAGGTAATGCGGGTGATTGACAACGACGGTATGCACCGTGCTGTAAGCAAAGCGTTACGGTCTGACAAAAGCATGATAATTGAAGCTGCAACCGATGCCTCGGTTTACAGCAGCCTGATTGTAAAGTCCTGAAACAACTTACTCCTTCTTCTTTGAAGCGGATTTGGTTGTTTTTGCTGCAGGTTTAGGAGCTTTTTCGGTTGTCTTTGCTACCGGTTTAGAAGCTTTTTCGGTTGTTTTTTCTGTAGTTTTGGCTGAGCTTTTCGGTGCAGCTTTGGGCTTGGTTGTTTTGACAACTGCCTTTTCAGGCTTTACTTTTTCCTCAATTACCGGAGCCTTGGTTTTTACGGCAGCGATAATCTCGGGCTTTTTTGCTTTCTTTGAACGGCGGACACCGTAAGTACCCAGTATAATCTTTCCTCTCTTTGATTTCTTGTCACCTTTACCCATGGTATTTATTAGTTTATTTGTGAATGTAATAGTGCACAGGTGACAAAAGTAGAAAAAATATTTGCGCCAACTGATGAATTCATGTTAATAAATATAAGCCACTGAAGGGAGTTGTTTGACAGCCTATTATGTAAATTTGTCACTATGAGCATGAAGAAACTGAGAATCTATTCACCGGTTATAACACCCCGGCTCGCGTATATTGCAGAAGAGCTTTTTTCATCTGTACTTGGTGTTGATTACGAGATTACCGATGACAGGAGGAAGATTGGCAATAACCCGGCGATTATATATTCAGATGAGAAGGTTAAGGATCAATTTGTCATAAGACCTTCCGGATTATTATCATCGCAGGGAGTGACACCACTGGAGCCTGCTGTTACCCATATCGGGGAGATGCCTGTATTGTTTCCCTCTGATTCCGGAGACTTCCCCTTTGACATCTTTTCTGCTGCATTTTATATGCTCTCGAGGTATGAGGAGTATCTGCCCTTTTACCCTGATGCTCACGGGAGGTTTCCCGGTGCCAGGTCGTTGGCATACCGCGAAGGGTTCCTCACACGCCCGGTTGTCGACATATGGGCAAGGTACCTGGCAAACTCACTTGTCAAGCATTATCCTGCCTTTACGATCAGGCATAACATATACAGGGCACTTCTCACTGTCGATGTAGATCAGCCATTTGCCTACAGGCACAGGGGTTTTCTGAGGAGTTTTGGCGGCCTGGTAAAGGGTCTCAGAGGAACGGGTGCCTCCCCGGCTGACAGGATCAGGACTATCAGGGGGCAGAAGCAGGATCCGTATGACAGCTTTGGTTATATTGAAGAACAGACCAAGAAGCACGGTTGCGACACATTGTACTTTTTCCCTGTGGGCGACCATGGTGAGTATGACCGCAACCCGCATCACAAGGATCATGAATATGTTTCCATAATAAGGAAATATGATACTCTGGCAAAAACCGGAATCCACCCTTCATACCGTTCCTCGGGAAGGCCCAAGGTACTTTTGACAGAGACAAGCCGATACTCTCATATTACGGGGCATGAGCCTGATTCTGCACGTCAGCACTGGCTGCTTCTGCGAATGCCCGACACCTACCAGGCATATGAGAGTGCAGGGATCAGGTATGACTATACAATGGGTTTTGCTGATGAGCCGGGATTCCGGGCAGGAATAGCACGCCCATTCAGGTTCTACGATCTCAAAAGGGAACAACTTTCCGGCCTGACCGTTGTGCCTTTCCAGGTTATGGACGGTACACTCAGACAATACAGGCACCTCACTGCCGGAGCCGCCATTGAGACAGTCAGGGATCTCATCACCGCCACAAAAAAAGCAGGAGGAGTATTTGTCTCAATATGGCACAACACATCTCTGAGTGAGACAAACGGATGGGAGGGATGGAGAGAGGTCTTTGAAAAAACCCTCGAAATGCAAAAGTGATGATCGCTTACCTGAGTAATGGTGAGATTGACCGTACCAGATGGGATGAATGCCTGTCAGAGATAAAAGGTATTAATCATTATCCCTGGTCATGGTATCTGGATATTATGGCACCAGGCTGGGAAGCACTCGTAGATGATGACTACCACTCACTGTTTCCACTTCCATGCTTCCGGAAGTTTGGCTTTAACTATATCGCCACCCCCGTTTTTTTGCAACATCTTGGTTTATACAGCGCAGACGGAGACAGGGCAAGGATGGTCCAGGAGTTCGTCGGATATATCCCCGAGTTTTACAGGCTTGTCGATCTGAGCATCGGACAGCCATTAGTGGCAGCCGGATTCAAGGTAACACGCCGTACAAACTACATACTGGCACTTGACAATCCTTATGAGACTATGTGGGTGAACTATATGACGGACTGCAGGAGGAACGTAAATATAGCCCATCGTTACCCGCAGGAAATTGTTGACGATGTCAGACCTCAGGAGGTCATTGCTTTATTCAGATCCACTATCGGCAGGAGGGCAGGAGTAATCAGGGAAGTAAGCTATCGCCGTCTTCACGCTCTCATGGATCACTGCATCACAGCAGCCAAGGGAAAGATACTCGGGGTGAGATCACCCAAAGGAAAGCTTCTGTGGGGAATGTTCATCATAGATTTTTCCGGGAGGATTACTCTTCTTTTTACGGCGGGAAGCAGGAAGAGCCGAGAGCTGCGCACGGCCTACCACGTGATCGATAACCTTATAAAGGAGAATGCCGGCAGCGGTAAGATAATTGATTTTGCAGGCTCATCAGTGCCATCAATAGCTCTTTTTATCAAGTCATTCAACAGCACAGAAACCTCTTATTACAGGCTATACAGAAATTCCCTTCCATTCCCGGTCAGACTGTTGAAAAAGTCATGATCTGGAAATATCACTTCTTCATTCTTATTGCTGCTGAAAATCCGGCTACTTTTACTCCTGTCTATACCATGAAGGTAAAACGCATTTGAATATTAAACATACAATAACCTTCGTACGTTAATAGCAAAAGAATGTCTTCGGTTATAACAATACTGTTAACGCTCCTGCTCTATCCGGCCACTCTTGGCGGAAACGGTCCTGATACAGTTGCAGTACAGGATAAGGTCACTATCAGCGGCTTTGTTCGCGACGCCGGCACTGGAGAGATGCTTGTTGGTGTGACTGTTATCGAGACCTCACTTAAGATCGGTGCTGCCACTGATGAGGAGGGATTTTATTCACTTACCCTTCCGGCGGGTACATGGGAGCTGCAGTTATCTTACATTGGCTATGTCACTTTGACTCATAAGGTGAATACAGTTCGCAATTTAAAGCATGACTTTGTCATGGAGAGCAGCGAGACCATGCTTGACGGGGTTGTAATTGAAGGTAAGAGGAGGGATGAAAATGTCAGGGCGCCGGCTACGGGAGTAGTGAACCTGGATGTCAAAACAATAGCGGCGGTTCCTTCCCTGCTCGGAGAAGTTGATCTTATCAAGGTTTTACAACTGCTCCCTGGTGTCCAGCCAACAAGTGAAGGATCGACAGGGTTCAGTGTCAGGGGAGGTGGCTCTGATCAGAATCTGATATTACTCGATGAGGCCACGCTATATAATGCCTCGCATCTGCTTGGGTTCTTTTCTGTATTTAACAATGATGTCGTTAAGGATGTAACCCTGTATAAGGGAGATATACCGGCGATATACGGAGGCAGGCTCTCTTCCCTCCTCGATGTTGAGATGAAGGAGGGAGACCTGCGCAAGATCAGGGGAGCAGCCAGTATCGGCACCATATCAAGCAAGCTTACCATTGGAGGTCCTGTCATCAAAGACAGGACCACTTTCCTGGTTGCAGGTCGCCGTACCTATGCGGACATTTTCCTTCCACTTGCAAATAATGAAGATATCCGTGACAACAGACTCTATTTTTACGACCTGAACATGAAGCTGTCACATGTGATAAATAAGAAAAACAGGTTGTACCTGACAGCATATGAGGGGAAGGATGTCTTCCGAAACCAGTTCTCTTCCGTCAGTTTCGGAAACAGAACAGCTACACTGCGATGGAATCATTTTATCTCTGAAAAGTTACTCTATAACGTAAGTTTGATTTATTCAAGGTACAACTATAATCTCGGTACACCTGAAGAAGGCACGGGAGCCTTTTCATTCAACTGGGATTCAAGATTGTCAGATTATTCTTCAAAGGTTGACTTTACGCATCTGATAACCGGAAAACATAAACTGCGGTATGGAGCTTCAATCATTTTTCATGAGTTCTTCCCCGGAGAGGTAAAAGGGATAGGCAGTTCCACCGGCGATTCCTATTTCAGGCTTGACCCTTCTTACGCTCTTGAAAGCGGAATCTATGCCTCTGACGAATACAGAGTAAACGGGAGATTAACACTTAAATATGGGTTACGTTTAGCTATCTTTCAGAATATAGGGCCGGGTACATTATATGAATATGATAATGATTATAATCCGGTGGATAGCATAAAATACAGCCGCGGAGAAATATTCAATTCATTTGCAAGCCTTGAGCCGCGGCTGGCATTCACCTGGCTCCTGGACGAAAACTCTTCACTTAAGGGGAGTTATGGTCATATGGCTCAGTATATTGCACTGGCTCAAAACTCGGCATCGGGCACCCCTCTTGATATCTGGTTCCCCGCTTCACCTAATGTTGAACCGCAGATGTGTGACCAGTTTGCAGCAGGATATTTCAGGAACTTCGGGAGTGATACATATGAAGCCTCCCTGGAGGCTTATTACAAGAATTACCTGAATCTTATTGATTTCAGAGATCATGCCCAGTTGTTTCTAAACCAGTATCTTGAAGGGGAGCTTCGTAGAGGAAATGGTTATTCTTTTGGAATTGAGGCTCTGGTTCGTAAAAATGAGGGAACACTGACCGGCTGGGTAAGTTATACATACTCCAGGTCATTCAGGAAGGTGCCTGAGATCAATAATGGTAACCGTTACCCTTCACTTTATGATAAACCTCATGCAATAAGTATTGTAGCGAACTACATGATTTCAGGAAGAATATCAGCTTCTGCCACGTGGACATATGCCACCGGACTGCCTCTTACTCTCCCGACAGGCAGGGCGGTAATAGGCAATTCACTGATACCTGTCTATTCTGACAGGAATTCATACAGGATGGAAGATTATCACCGGCTCGACCTGTCAGTTACATTGAGAGGCAAAGTGAAGCCGGAGAAAAAATGGCATGGGGAGCTTAACCTGTCTGTTTATAATGTTTATAACAGGCATAATACATGGTCAATAAATTTCGTGCAGGAAGAAGATAATCCTTATGCAACATATGCCGAAAAGACATATCTCTTTTCCGTAATTCCGGCACTTACATACAATATTAAATTCTGAATAGATGAAGTTACTCATCCGACTTATATCATTATTGCTGTTTTCGGGGATTCTTGTCTGCTGTACTGAACGGATTGATCTTGAACTGGATGAAAGTACTGTCAGACTGGTTGTTGACGGGGCAGTTACCACAGACACCACTGCTCACACTGTATGGCTGACAAAGACAACAAGCTATTATTACAGCGAGGAGCCTCCTGCGGTTTCAGGTGCAGTTGTAACAATCAGCTCGGACCAGGGAGTGGTACGGCTCAATGAAGTTTCCCCGGGTTATTACCAGACAAAGGCTGATTTTCATGGCACTGAGGGGATGACCTATACACTCAATATCAGGCTTGCCTCTCCCATAGGCGGATTCACTCTTTACTCAGCCAGCGCGACGATAAATGAGATAGTTGAACTTGACTCGACTCAGCTGTGGTTCTATCCTGAATTCTCTGAGGAAGGCTTCTGGGAAATCAGAGGTTTCTTTCAGGATCCTGCCTCGGCA
>JALOMO010000039.1 GCA_025455395.1 Bacteroidales bacterium | reverse complement strand
ACCAGGCAAAATATTCTTCACAAATAACAGGCATATGATATGAGATATGTGACAATGTTTATATTATCCATGATCTTCTGGCTCCTCATAACATTTAAATTTACCGTTCCCAATATTGCAGCAGGAGCCGTAGCCTCAGCCGTCACGGCAGCTATATTTGGCAGGTACTATTTCCACAATGTCTATAAATTCCTTCAGCCCCGGCGCTGGCTCTGGTTCACCGTATATCTTGTTACCTTTATCTGGGCATGCATAAAGGCTAACTTCGATGTTGCATACCGCGTGCTCCATCCCGCAATGCCGATAAGACCAGGTATAGTGAAAATTAAAACCTCACTCAGGTCAGAATTTGCCAAAGCCCTGCTTGCCAATTCAATCACCATGACCCCGGGGACCATCACCGTTGACATCATCGGCGACGATTTGTATATACACTGGATCTATATCAGGTCTGAAGACCCGGTTCTCTATACAAGGATGGTAACCGGAAAATTTGAAGAATACATTAAAAAATTTGCAGAATGACCAGTTTCCTGAATATACTGCTGTACATACAGATTGCCCTCAGTGCAGCCTGCCTCTACCGTATCATAAGGGGACCGACCATACCCGACCGGATGGTGGGTATTGATATCTTCGGGATACTTGTGGTGGGTATCTGCGGCATAATAACGGTGCAGACCGGCAAGTCCTTCATTCTTGATATCGGAATTGCATGGGTCATCCTGAGCTTCATCGGAACCCTTACACTGGCGAAATACCTCAGCGGAAAAAAACTTAATGAATGATATGGCAGCCATAATCTTAATATCGGTAGGAGTTCTCTTCAACATCTTCGGGTCCATCGGGCTGATACGGCTTCCTGACATGTACAACAGGTTACAGGCAGCCACCAAATGTGTTACACTGGGTTGCTGCAGCATACTGCTTGGCGTGCTGGTTCACTATGGGTTTGGCAGCGCAGGCTTCAGGGCATTAGTGGCTATCCCGATCCTGTTCTTTACCGCTACTGTTGCAGCACATGCCCTTGTCAGGGGAGCATACCATTTCGGAACGAAATTGGATGAAAAGAGTGTCAAAGATGATTACAGGGAGGCAGTGAAATGAAGTACCCCAAACTCAGAGAACTAAAGGAGGCAGTGATATCGCTTGTCACTCCGGCATATACATCAAAATTCCCGGCTGAGGAGCATGTCCCGTTCACAGACTTCAGGGGGAAGCCTGTTGTTGACGATGCCAACTGTGTGGGATGTGAAACATGCGCCAATGTATGCCCCCCGCTGGCCATCACCTTTACCGATGACAGAGAGAAGAAGATCAGGACCATCAGGAGAGACTACGGCAAGTGCATCTTCTGCGGCCAGTGCCAGGAACACTGCATCACCGGCAAGGGCGTGAAGCTTTCAGACAAGATCTATGACCTGGCAGTCTTTGACAGATCCAAAAACGTAGAATACCAGCAGAAGGAACTGCTGGTGTGCCAGAGCTGCGGTGCTGTCATTACAACTGTGGAACACCTGAGCTTCATGCACCGCAGGCTTGGCCCAAAAGCATTTGCTTCAATACTGAACCTCAATGTGCTTAACCGTAAGCTTAATCTGGCAGAGGGGCAGGATCTCGCGGCTGAAACAGGTGAGAACCTCCAGAGGAAGGATATGTTCAGCGTAATATGCCCTAACTGCCTCAGACAGGTCACAGTCAAATATATCATAAGGGGTGCCTGAAAGACTTAAGAACCTTCTTTCTCAAACCGACCGCAAAATACTCTTTGTTGGAATCGGTAACCTGCTGAGACAGGATGACGGTGCAGGAGTATACATCAGCACCCGTATCAGGGAGAGAGAAAACATTAAGGTCATAACCCCTGAGGTAAGCATCGAAAACTATATCGGAAAGATCAACTCCATAGATCATGATACACTTGTCGTGATAGATTGTGTTGACATGAAGAGACCTGCCGGAAGCTTCGACCTGATACCGGTAGAACGGGTTGGTGACATGACTTTCAATACCCACAACATCTCTCTGAAAAAGCTCTCTGAGTTCTTCAGAAATGAGTTGCTGATCCTCGCAATTCAGCCGGAGACTATTGCATTCGGTGAAAATTTATCGTATATTGTACATGAATCATGTGACAAAATAATTGAACTCATAAATAAAAAGGAGGTATAAAATGGCCGTTGAATATTTATGCAAGGCGTGCAGGGGACACCTCAAGGTCAAGTCATCGATAGTGCTCTCTGCCACAAAAATAAACAGCACAAGGAGGGGTCTTGTCTTACTGGACCCGGAACTCGGTAACTACACAAAAACAACCCACCCGTCGTTCGAAATGGAGAAAGGCTCAGAGTATCTGATCAACTGCCCTATCTGTCACTCACAGCTCAATAGCATGAAGTATCCTCACCTCGTCAGGATCATCATGATAGATGAGAACGGAAAGGAATTTGACATCTATTTCTCAGGCATAGTCGGTGAAAACTGTACCTACAAAATCAGCGAGACAGGAGTGGAAAAGAAGGGGCCGGATGCTTCCCTGTATGATAAATACTTCGACATTCCCAAGGAGGACAGGAAGTATCTTTGACAGGCAGTCTGAATTTGCGATTTTCGATTTTCGATTTTCGAATTGAATACTTGGGTTTAACAACAGAATTCACAGTGTTAAGATGTAGTTCCACTGTTTGATTGCTTTGTTATCCACCACCCCCTCACTGGCGACCGCCAGTGAAACCCCTCCTGTCTCAGGAGGGGAAACTATTATATTCCATGCACTCTGAGCTCTATGCCCTGAGCCCTGAGCCCTGAACTCCTCGCTCCTTGCCTTGTCCTCCGTATCCGCCAACTGGCGGAGAAGGAGGACCTATTGCCTGATCCAACGCTCCGTGCCAATTTATACACATCTTTAACCTGATTCTACAGCTTTTTTTCTTTTATTTAAACGACTTTTGCATTGTAAGAGACTTACAATATGAAAACAAACATCGAAATCAGATATGCCGCACATCCTGATGACGTTAAACATTGGGACACACAACGGCTGAGAAAGGAACACCTTGTCAGCAACATCTTCTCTGACAACACAGTTACGATGGTATATACACTTTATGACCGTATGATAGCTGGAGGTGCAAAACCTGTTGGGGAGACCCTGAAACTTGAGCCTGTTGAAGAGGTCAAAGCTGCATTCTTCCTTCACCGTCGTGAGCTCGGCATCTATAATGTTGGCGGAGCAGGCAGGGTGAAAGTCGCAGAAACATCATTCGACCTTGATTATAAAGATTCTCTTTATATCGGTTCCGGTGACAGGGAGGTTCTGTTTGAAAGTATCGACAAGGCTGATCCGGCTCTCTTCTATTTCTGCTCAACGCCGGCACATCGTAATTATCCTGACAGAAAGGTAACAAAGAAAGAAGGTATACAGGTGGAGATGGGATCAATGGAAACCGCTAACCACAGGATTATAAACAAGATGATCGTCAGAGAGGTTCTTGAGACCTGCCAGTTGCAGATGGGAATGACCGAGCTCAAGCCTGGAAGTGTCTGGAATACTATGCCTCCTCATACCCACGGACGCAGAATGGAGGTATATTTCTATTTTGAGGTCCCGGAAGGTAATGTAGTATGTCATTTCATGGGCAAGCCCGAAGAGACAAGACATATATGGATGAAGAACAACGAGGCTGTCATCTCTCCGCAGTGGTCAATCCACTCCGCCACAGCCACCTCAAACTACACATTCATCTGGGGGATGGCAGGAGAAAATCTGGATTACGGTGACCAGGACTTTCTTAAAGCAACTGATCTTCGATAAATCAATAATTATTAAACCATTCAGATATGATACTTGACCAGTTTCGTCTTGACGGCAGGATAGCCCTCGTCACAGGGGCCTCATACGGTATCGGAATGGCAATGGCAAAGGCGCTTGCGTCTGCCGGTGCCTCGATAGTATTCAACGACAGGAATCCTGAAAGAGTTGAAAGTGCCCTGAGGGAGTATCATGATGCAGGTATCGACGCCCGGGGCTATCTTTTTGACGTGACCGACGAGGATGCTGTCAGGAGCAGTATTGAAAGGATCTGTGCGGAAGTAGGCATCATTGACATACTTGTCAATAATGCAGGTATTATTAAAAGAATTCCGGCCCTCGATATGTCTCCTGCAGATTTCCGGGAGGTTATAGATGTTGACCTTACCGGTCCATTCATCATGTCAAAGGCAGTAGCTCCCGGTATGATAAAGAAAGGTGCAGGAAAGATCATAAACATCTGCTCAATGATGAGTGAACTGGGCCGTGAGACAGTCTCCGCATATGCGGCAGCCAAGGGCGGACTGAAGATGCTGACGCGCAATCTTGCATGCGAGTGGGCTGAACATAATATCCAGGTCAACGGCATAGGGCCGGGTTACATCGCCACACCTCAGACGGCGCCGCTGCGGGAGGCAGGACATCCGTTCAATTCATTCATCATCGGGCGGACACCGGCAGCACGCTGGGGGACAACGGAAGATCTTGAGGGCCCGGTTGTCTTCCTCGCTTCAAAGGCTTCCGACTTTATTAATGGTCACATATTATATGTGGACGGCGGCATTCTTGCTTATATAGGCAAACAACCAAAATAATCAATAAACCAAGGTTATGAAAAAAATTCCCTTACTGTTCCTTTTCGTTGTTATCCTGGCAGGATGCACCGATGAACGGATGAAGATCCGGATCATGAATAACCTGCCATCAGACCGTTCCACCGAGATTGTGGAAGTCTCTTTTGCAGCAATAATGGATAAATTCCCGCAGGCAAGTCCCGGAAATCTGGTTGTAATGAACTCAGACGGCGAAGAGATCCCCTCTCAGGTGATATATGAGGGTGGCGACCAGCCTTTGTCTCTCATCTTTCAGCCATCAGTAAATGCAAACTCCGAAGCAGACTATTACATCAGTGAGGGCACTCCTGCCGTCTACGAGCCTAAGGCCTTCGGAAGATTCGTGCCGGAGAGGATGGATGATTATGCATGGGAGAATGACCGCATCGCCTTCCGCATATACGGCACCGCACTCATTGAGAAGGACGGGCCAAGCAACGGCATTGATGCATGGATAAAGCGAACAGACAAGATGGTAATTGACAGATGGTATGCTGATTACCTGTCAGGCAAGAACACATACCATGATGACAATGGTGAGGGATGCGACTGTTACAAGGTGGGTCGTACACTTGGCGCCGGAGCCATGGCACCATGGATTAATGACTCACTCTGGCTGGGAATAAACTTTGAAAGCTACGAGACTCTTGATAACGGTCCCCTACGCACATCATTCAGGCTAAAATATCCGCCATTCCTCGTAAATGGTGTACTGGTGACTGAAACCCGAACGCTGTCACTTGATGCAGGCAGCCAGCTAACAAAGATAAAGGAGGAATATCAAGGTATTGATACGCCTTTCCATGTGGCATCAGGTATAGTAAAAAGAGCTGAAGGCTCGCCCATCAAGCTGCCCTCAGAAACTGCAGGCATTGCCTATCGCCTTGACGGAGGTGAAGGGGGAATTACATATGTAGGAGCCCTGCTTACAACTCCTGCAGTAAACATTACGGAAAATATTGATCATGTGCTGATTGTAGCTGAATATACTCCGGATACGCCATTTATATATTATGCCGGTGCAGGGTGGAGCAAATGGGGCTTTAACAGTGACCAGGCATGGACTGACTATCTGGATGAATTCGCTTTAAGAATACGAAATCCATTGCAGGTCATAACCGACTGATTATGTGCACACCGGTCAGGACAGGTCTGCTCATTCTTTTACTTCTGACATCATTTACCACGACCGGAATATGTCAGCTCAGGTGCGCCTTTACACATTATTCAGTCGAAGACGGACTGTCGGAAGGAGTGGCACTTACGATGCACCAGGACAGAGAGGGGTTCATGTGGTTCGGCACATTCGATGGCCTTAACAGGTTTGACGGATACAGCTTCAAGGTCTTCAAGTCAGGCTTCAGAAGCAACTATGCTCTTAAAAACAACAGGGTCGACCGTATCACTGAAGATGATCTCGGATACCTGTGGATCATGAACAATGATGGTGAGGTTTACCGAATGAATCCTCAGACCGAGGAGTTCATAAACTTCAACCAGATAAGCTCCGCCGGACCGGAGAACTATTCGCCGGTAACGCAGATCTACTCTTTCACCGGCGGAGAGACATGGCTCTCAACTGAGTCAGGCTCCTCTATCAGGGTAATATCCTCAGCAGACTCCTCTGGTTACAGGATCGACCGGTTTGACCTGAGCAACGGAATGTATGCTGTCAACCTTATCTGCAAAGACAATAAGGGAACCACCTGGATATTGTCTGACAATGGTCTCTTCCGGCAGCAACCATCTTCAGCCTTTACGGAAAAGGTCTCTCTCAGGCTGAACAGCAGTGATCAGCCCGATGCCTGGTTCTCATTCTATGAACTTGATGACAGGATCTGGTTTGGAACCGGTGACGGAACAATAGTGATAGCTGACAAGGATGGAAGAAGACTTGATCAGATAACACTGGGTATACCTTCTGATATAATAGCAATAAAACCTCTCAACCAGAGGGAGCTGTTAATACTTACAAGCGGAGATGGCTTCTTTGTCTATACCCCCCTGACAGGAGAAAAGCGGCACTTTGAGAGGAGCACTTACCCTGAAATGGCCTCAGATGAGATGGTATCACTTTATGTAGACCGTTTTGGTGAGGTATGGTTTGAAACGACGGCAGATGGCGTTCTTCACTTTGATCCCTTAAAGGGAACCCTGAAACACTTCCGGATGAAAGTGGATAAAACAAATCCTAATGTTCTCCTTCCAAGCTTCTTTATCTTTGAGGATAAGAATGACTACCTATGGATATACCCTCGAGGCGGAGGGTTTTCGCTCTATAACCGTGTTGAACGGAAACTTGAATATTTCTACAATGAGCCCGGGAGTCCCGACCGGCGATTCCCCAACCTGATTCATTCCGCCCTGCCTGATGACCAGGGCAACCTGTGGATGTGCACTATCCAGCGTGGCATCGAAAAGGTCTCCTTCTTTCCTAACCAGTTCAGCATTCTGAGACCCAATCCGGAATCTGCCACACACTCTGAAAATGAGGTCAGGGCTATCTTCGAGGACCGTGACAGGTACCTGTGGGTAGCCACTAGAGACGGATATGTCTATTTGTATGACCCGGAGAGGAAAATTGTCGGATACCTGAGGGAAAACGGCAGCTTCAGATCAGGAACGCCGTTCAACGGGCTGGTATATTCAATAACCCAGGACAACACAGGCAACATATGGATGGGTTCAAAAGGGAGAGGTCTGTTCAGAATGGAACCTGATCACAGTAATAATACCAGGATTTATAATATCAAAAATTTCAGGCATAACCCCTCTGACCCTTACTCATTGAGCCATGATAATGTTTATTCGGTCTGTGAGGACCAATCGGGGAGGATATGGGTGGGAACCTTTAACGGAGGACTTAATTTTATAGTACCCGATGATTCCGGCATAAAGTTCATCAATTCAGGCAACCTGCTTAAAAGTTATCCCTATTCAAATCATAAGAGGGTAAGATACATTACATCTGACCAGAGAGGTAATATCTGGGTCGGAACAACAAACGGCCTTTTAATCTTCAACCAGGCTTTTACTGACCCCTCCACCATAGATTACACATCCTGCTTCTTTGACCCAGAAGATGAAATGAGCCTTGCAAATAACGATGTACATTATATATATTGCTCTCCTGATAACGAGATATATGTTGCAACCTTCGGCGGAGGGCTGAACAGGGTGCTCAGCCGGGGAGACCTTAATGAAAAGCCGCGCTTCAGATCTTACACCGTGAGAACAGGAGCACCTGATGATGTGATCCTGAGCATAGTAGATGATCTTAACGGCAACCTGTGGCTCAGTTCAGAGAGAGGTATCCTGAAATTCACCAGGGAGAGCGAGTCATTTGAAATATACAGTGACCAGAGTGGTGTTGATCCAAGCTACTTCTCCGAAGCAACAGGCATAAGAACCGCCGGGAATGAGATAATGTTCGGATATGACAAGGGGATATATAGCTTCAATCCTTCGCTTGTCAGAAAAACAAACTTTGTCCCTCCTCTGGTCTTCACGCGTGTCTTGCGGTCAGGAACAGAGATACACCCGGCAGAGATGAACTCCTCCTCCCGGGAAATTGATAACCCTGAATTGAAACTGGAGCTCAGTCACAGGCAAAAGAGTCTGAATATAGAATACTCGGCACTCGACTACCGGAACCCCAAAAATATTCAATATGCCCACATGCTGGAGGGTATTGATGACGACTGGTTTATTGAGCGCGGTCAGCGTGCAGCCTCATATACTAACCTTAATCCGGGCGATTATCTGTTCAAGGTGAGATCCACAAACTCAGACGGCATTTGGGTTGATAACCAGCGTAATATCAGGATCATCGTCAACCCTTCATTCTGGCAGACTGCCTTTTCAAAGATCCTCATGGTAACGATAACCCTGATGCTGATTGCTCTAACAATTTATATCATCTTTACCTTCTACAAACTCAGGCACAAAGTGGAGGTCGAACAACTCATCACAAACCTGAAGCTCAAGTTCTTTACTGACGTTTCACATGAGCTGAGAACCCCGCTGACACTAATCTCCTCTCCAATAAATAATATTCTTGAAAACAACTCTCTTGAACCTGAAGTAAAAGATCAGCTTACTCTTGTTAAAAGCAACACGGAACGAATGCTCCGGCTTGTTAACCAGATACTTGACTTCCGTAAAGTACAGAGCAGGAAGATGCGTCTGCGAATAGAGGAATTTCCTCTGGGCAAGTATATCACAGAGATCTGTTCCGACTTCCGTAAGATTGCTGAGGACAAGGGTATCATTCTTGAGGTTAGAGATGAGTCGGTAGGTGAAACAGTATGGGCTGACAGGGACAAGGTGGAGAAGATTGCTTTCAACCTTATAACCAATGCACTGAAGTTTACCCCCAGGGGGAAAAAAGTAACTGTGTCGATAGTGAAAAATAACAATGCGCTGGAGTTTATCGTGGCAGACCAGGGCACAGGCCTGTCAAAGGAGAAAATGAAAAATCTCTTTATGAGATTTGGCAGTGACGATGGTCCGGAGATCTCACTCCAGCCCGGGACAGGCATAGGTCTCTCTCTCAGCAGGGAGCTCGCTGAGCTCCACCAGGCACAACTTGTTGCGGAGAGCGAGGAGGGAAAAGGAGCTACTTTCCGGGTTATCTTCAAAATCGGATTCTCACATTATAATAATGACACCGAATTTGTGCTCTCCGACAGCCACCATTCTGTTATATCCGGGTTTTCGACCCCTGAACCTGCTGATGACGGAGTCAATGCTGATGAGAATGATGAAGAGGATAAGGAACCTCTGCTTCTTTTCGTTGAGGACAATGAGGAACTGAGGAGTTTTCTCAAGATCATCCTGGCTGACAGCTTTCATATTATTGAGGCAGGAAACGGCAGTGAGGGTTTTGAGATAGCCCGGAGCCAGCTGCCTGACCTGATAATCACTGACCTCATGATGCCGGAGATGGATGGGCTTGAGCTTGCCCGCCGACTGAGAGAAGAGGTTACTACCTCGCATATCCCTGTTGTTGTTCTGACAGCAAAGACAGACCTTGACACCCAGATAGAAGCTCTCAGAACGGGAGCTGATGATTTCATTACTAAGCCATTCAGCTCGACCTACCTGAAAGCCAAGATCGAAAGCATCTTGCTGCAGCGTAAAAAACTTCAGGAGTCATTCCTTTCAGGTATTACCGACTTCAATGCTGATAAACAAGACAGGAAGTACGAAGTTAATCCCTCCATCCCCGTCATAGAGTCTTATGATGACAAGATGTTAAAGAGGCTCATGGAGATCATGGAAAAGAATATTGAAAACTCAGCCTTGACGGTGGAGGAGCTGGTCTCGATGATAGGGCTGGGAAGGTCAGTCTTCTTCAAGAAGCTGAAGAGCCTTACCGGCCTCGCCCCTATCGAATTCATAAGGGAGGTGAGAGTCAAAAGAGCTGCCCAGCTGATTGAGTCGGGACAATATACCATCTCACAGGTCACCTACATGGTAGGATGTAATGACCCCCGCTATTTCTCAAGGATCTTCAAGCATCGTTTCGGAGTAACCCCTTCAGAATACAGGGAGAAGCATTCAAAGCAAAAACAAAGTGATACCAAATTCCAATAGTAACTGATCATGAAAACCAATATCTCACTTCCTTCGATTTCCGCTCTTCTTCTTGTTCTTTTAACCTCCTGCGGAGGAATCAGGAGAGGCAATGATACCGGATTGAACTCTCCTCACTGGTCCGTCCGCATGGCTGAATCGGAGCTGATAAGAAACCCCTGGCTCTGGATGGCTGATTTCGTCACTGAGAAGAAGTGGAATTATACCCAGGGATTGATGGGCATGGCAATGATAAGGGTCAGCCAGGCATACGGTGACAACCGATACTTCGATTATGCGAAAGGATACGCAGACTCACTGATCGACGACAAAGGTGTAATATGGAAGTATGACATGACCAATTATAATATTGACCAGGTAAATCCTGGTAAAATGATGTTTCTTCTATATGAGAAGACCGGCAATGAAAGATATGGTAAGGTTATCCATACACTCAGGGAGCAGATCTCTTCCCAGCCCAGAATACCTGAGGGAGGGTTCTGGCATAAAAAGATCTATCCAAACCAGATGTGGCTTGACGGCTTATACATGGGTACACCGTTTTATGCTGAGTATGCCCTGAGATATGGAGAGGATGAGGCATTTGAAGATATTATAAATCAATTTCTTATCGTGGCCAGGCATACTTATGACCCTGCTACCGGGCTCTACAGGCATGCCTTTGATGACTCACGGATGATGCCATGGGCTGACAGCATAACAGGCCAGGCGCCTCATGCCTGGGGAAGAGCAATGGGATGGTATTCAATGGCAATTGTTGATGTGCTTGACTTTATTCCATCGGACCAGGCCGGTCGTGATGAACTGATAAGGATACTTACCGGCATGGTTGACACGCTGATCACAATTCAGGATCCTCAGACCGGGGGATGGTACCAGGTACTTGACAGGTCAGGCGATCCGGGTAATTATATCGAAACATCATGTACTGCCATGTTTGCCTATTCAATATTCAAGGCCGTACGAATGGGTTACCTGGGTGAAAAATACCTGCCTGTAGCACAAAAAGCTTACAATGGCCTGATTGACAACTTTGTCACTGTCGATGACATGGGCCTGGTGACTCTTACCCGCATATGCGGCGTAGCCGGCCTGGGAGGAGATCCCTATCGCGACGGATCATACGAATACTACATCGGCGAAGAGATCCGTGATAACGACCCCAAGGGAGTCGGGCCATTTATTCTTGCCAGCCTTGAATATGAAATGCTTCTGAAATAGAGCATTAAGCACTCCTTCTATATCATACTTAGCTCCCAATTTATCCACTCTTTTAATAAATAAATGGACATTACCCTTATGTTATGCCCATAACTTTGATATTGTAAATTTTTCAGAACCCAAAAATTCAAACCTCTAACTTATGTTGAAAAACAACCGCACTTTAAGGAAATTGGTGCTCTGTGCCTTTGCATTATTCGCTGGCATGGTGGTCAATGCTCAGACAAAGACCATACAGGGTACCGTTACGGGAGCAACGGGTGAAAGCCTTGCCGGCGTCGCCGTCAGTGTCCCCGGGACTACAGTCGGCGCTCTGACAGGAGCCGACGGGAAATACTCCATTACCGCTCCACAGGATGCCACGGTTCTCCAGTTTACTTTCATCGGACTGACATCTGTGACAGAGACTATCGGCAATCGTACAACCATTAGTGTAATAATGCAGGAAAGCACAACCGCCCTCGACGAAGTGGTGGTTGTGGGATACGGAATCGTTAAAAAAAGAGACCTCACAGGTGCTGTGTCCGCAGTAAGATCAGATGAGATCGTCAAGACTGCCTCAAGCAATGCCCTCCAGTCCATTCAGGGTAAAGTTGCAGGTCTTGACATCACCAGGGCAAGTGGTGAGACCGGATCAGCCATAAATATGACCCTCAGAGGGGTTCGGTCTGTCAATGCATCAAACGCTCCTCTGTTCCTCGTCGATGGCATAGAATACGGATCAACACTTGACATCAACCCCTCAGATATAGCCTCTATTGAAGTACTCAAAGACGCTTCTTCAACAGCAATCTATGGTACTCGCGGGGCCAATGGCGTAATAATCGTGACAACAAAGAAGGGTGGAACATCAGGGACAGGTAAATCAGTCGTCGCATTCAATGCATACATCTCACTTAACTCTCCGACTAATCTGCCTAAAATAATGAATGTCAACCAGGAGCACCTATTCCTGGCTGAAAGACTTCGTTATGCTGCAGAAAACGTAAGCGACACATGGGGCGAGACAAACATAACCGACTATCCTCCGGAAGTTGTCCTTTCTGATGTTCTCTCTTCCCCGTGGGAAAAAACCGTACTCGACCTGTACAATGAGGGCGGGGTAGGATGGTATGACATGATCATGCAGAATTCAGTCACCCAGAATTATGAACTGTCTGTCTCAGGAGGATCGGCCACCACCCCCTTTGCTATCTCGCTGGGGTATATGGATGAGAACGGGTTACTTATGAATGACAATCTTAAGAGGTATAACGGACGGCTTAATTTAAGCCACAAAATTTCTGAGAGTCTGACTGCAGGGGCAAACCTCCAGTTTACTTATCGCGACTGGGACAGAAGGGAGGATGGCGTTTACTCACAGCTTATCAAAATGCACTCACTGGCACAGCCCTACCTCTCTGACGGCACAATCCTTGACCGTCCCTCCGAACTGGCTGTAAGCCATACCAATCCCCTTCTTAACGAAGTAGATGGCTATTATGAGAACAATACTCTTTCAAACCGTCTTTTTGGTAATGTATTTCTGAACTGGAATATTTTAAAGGGGCTGACATTCAGATCATCTCTTGCAATTGATGCACAATCAGGCCGCCAGGGTATTTATGAGGACTATATGTGCACAGCCAACTACCAGTTTGGCCGCGGATCATATTTCTCATCAGAAAGCGATCAGACGATGAAATATATCCTTGAGAATACCCTTACCTACACCACTCCCATCGGTAACAGCAGCGAACTACAACTTCTCGCCGGTCAGGAAGCTCAAAGGTCAAAATATGAGTCACACAGGATTTACGGGTATGGGCTCCAGGATCATTATATTAAAACATCATACTACTTTCTTCAGAATATTCTCTCATCAGGACGTCAGATTGAGGATATCTACACTGAGAGTTCATTACTCTCTTTATTTGGAAGAGCAAATTACAAACTGCTCGGGAAATATCTCTTAACTGCTACCATTCGTGCTGACGGCTCATCTGTGCTGGCCGAAGGCAACAAGTGGGCTGCTTTCCCATCCCTTGCCGCAGCATGGGTCATCTCTGATGAGTCTTTCATGCAAGGAATTGACAATATTGACCAGCTAAAACTAAGACTTAGCTGGGGTGTTGCAGGCAACTCATCCGTTGACCCCTATATGACCAAGACAAGGTTGGGCAGTACACTGGTACCTTACACCTTTGGAAGCACATTATATAATGGTATGATTCCGGCAGTGCTTGGAAATCCGGATGTAACATGGGAGACAACCTCTACATTTGATGCAGGTATAGACCTTTACCTCTGGAAGGAGAGACTCTCACTGGTTCTTGATGCTTACTATTCAAGAACCGAAGATCTCCTGTTATTTAAAGGTCTTCCGGCTACTTCGGTCTATCCGCAGGTTCTTGCCAATGTGGGTGAAACACAGAATATCGGTTTTGAAGCTGCACTTAACGCCAACGTGATACAGAAGAAAGACTTTGGCTGGGCTTTTAACCTCACATTCTATACCAACAAGGATGAGATTCTGGCACTGGCCAGCGGGGCAGACCGTGATGTTTCAATTCCTGATAATGCACTTGTTGTGGGTGAACCGGTGAGGGCTTTCTATAATTATGAAGCCGACGGATGCTGGACAATTGCAGAAGCTGAAATGGCTGCACGCTATGGTAAGATCCCCGGAGATATTAAAATTGTTGATGCAAATAATGATACTCTTATCAATGACCTTGACAAACGCCTCTATAACAAGAGCCCGAAATATATTATTAGCTGGAACAACACTCTTTCTTATAAGGGATTTACCCTTTCAGGTCAGGTCTTTGCACGCGTAGGTCAATGGATTCAGTATTCTTATAACACTGCATACAAGCCTACCGAACAGGACGGCTCACCTGATGTTGACTTCTGGACACCTGAGAATCAGGATGCAAAATTCCCAAGACCGGGCATTGCTTCACAAAATGACATGCCGGCACTTGCATTCGAGAAAGCCTCTTTCATTAAGCTAAGAGAGGTTACACTTGGTTATAATCTGCCTCAAAATGTTATTTCCAGGATTGGAATTAGTAACCTCAGGGTCTATGGTTCTCTTCAGAACTATTTCATAAATAGCAACCTGGATAACTATGACCCGGAAAGAGGCGGAAGTATCTCAAACCCCATGGCCAGGAATGTGGTCTTTGGACTTAATATGGAGTTCTAACTGACAGCCGGAAAAAAACAGATCTATGAAAACAACAATCAAACAGATATCACTTGTACTCATACTGCTGATGGCAGGGAGTACATCCTGTACGGACTTCCTTGAGGAAAATAACCGTACAAGTTCAACAGAAGACGTGCTCTACTCGACTAAAGGCGGTATAGACGGGCTGGTTGCTGCCTCCTATTCATACCTTCGTGGCTGGTACGGTAAAGAGGCTGCCTTCGGATTAAGTGAAGGCGGAACTGATACGTGGCTGACCGGGTATGATAACAGACAAAAGGTGCTTATCAATTATTCCGGTATCACACCGGAAGTAGCAAGTTCTACCCGTGAGACAATGAACGCCTGTTTTGACGAGTACTGGGAGATGCTTTACACTGCAGTAAACACCTGTAATACGGGAATCAAGGCAGTAAATAATGTCCCCGAAGGGGTGCTTTCTGCATCAGAAAAAAATGTCTATCTCGGGGAGCTAAGGACACTCAGGGCATTCTATTACTGGCACCTGGTTGAGACATGGGGCCCGGTACAGATAAACAGGGAAGCTGTAAGCAGTATATCAAGTCTGGCTTACCGTGATTCTGAGGAGGATGTATATGAATTCATGCTCGAAGATGTAGATGAGGCTATCCTGCTACTTGCAGGAAAGAGTGCCAAAACCGGCCGCATCAATATCTGGGCCGCAAAGGCACTTAGAGCACGACTGCTCCTCTACAAAGCAAGCAAGTTCGGGGATGATGCCTCATATACGGCAGCTGCAGCACAGGCTGAAGAGGTCATTTCAGGAAGCGGAGCCGCATTCTTTTCGAACTATGCCGACTGCTGGCTGGGAGCCAATGAAGATGGGATCAATAATAAAGAGGTGATCTGGTTTGTTGACTACTCTGCTGTCCTGGAATACAATATCATGCCTCCAAGACTGAAGCTCGATGCATCCAACAATCAGATGAAATGGTCACAGATGATCCTGAGAAATGCTGCCAACGCCCAGGGTGGAAATGCTTCTCACCTCATGTTTACGGGGGTCTGGAACAGTGTTCCTGCAACGTCAGGTGTTCTCAAACGTACTGACACCGAAGCAAACAAGAACATAACCTACAGGAGCGTCGTTTATAATGTGGGGCTAAGTTATCAGCCCTACTCAAAAGGCTTCACAAGGTATGTACCATCTGGTTATCTCCTCGATGTTTTCAACAGGCAGACAGACCAGCGCTACCAGGCCTCTTTCCGGGATGTCTATTATGTAGCTCCGCAATTCACTGCAGCATTTAACAGTGGCGTTCAACCGCCGACAGGTTATGCTCTTATGCGTGATACGGCAATTTATCTCAGCCCCACTACAGTCACCCCTGCACAGGTCTCGCGGGCTGCAACCAGGTATGTGTTATTTTCAAGGACTGATGTGGGTGATCCGGTCGTTTGGCCCCTCTATGAGACCGCAGCTGCTGTTATGCCTACCATAGCCACTTCCACCAGCGGTACGCAAAACAACAAGGGTAACAGAATGTATATTGCTCTCAAAAAATTTGATGACTATACTGGCTCTGTGATCAGGGACCTTGGTTCAAAAGATGCGTTCATTTTCAGACTCTCCGAGATGTATCTTATTGCTGCAGAAAGCTACATGATGACAGGTCAGTCAGGGCCGGCTTTGCAGAAACTGAATGATCTCCGTAATGCAAGGGCTATCCCGGGACAGGTAAATACCCTGACAACTGCTGAACAGGCACAGGTTACCGCCAAAGATATCAGTGTCATTCTTGATGAGAGAGCAAGAGAGCTTTGTGGGGAGCAGCAGCGCTGGTTCGATCTGAAAAGAACTGGCACACTGGTTTCACGTGTTACTCTTTACAATGGCGCCGCCGCACCCAATATAAAGGATTTTCATGTGCTCAGACCGATACCTCAGCCTCAGATGGATGCAGTCTCAAATAAAACCTCCGGCCCTGACCCGGAAGGATTCTGGCAAAACGTTGGTTATTAATATTGTTGATAGTTATTGTTCTTTTAGGTTTGGTTCAGGCTCCAGGAAAGAGGGCAGTTAAAAACTGCTCTCCTTCCCTGGCCTGAATTTTCCCGACCTTTAAACAACGCCTTAAGAAAACTGTGATGAGAGGGAGATTTATATTGTTTTTTATACTGTCTGTCATTCTCTTTAGTTCCTGTACAGGAGAGAACAAATGGCAGATGGCAGCTGACATTGAGAATGCGATACTGCGAACCTCGTTCCCGGCAGATACATTCAATATTACCGATTTTGGTGCCCTGCAGGGAGACACAAATAAACTCTGTACCGCAGCGATCACATCGGCAATAATTAAATGTAATGCAGCCGGCGGAGGGGTAGTGCTTGTGCCTGAAGGTAAATGGCATACAGGTCCTGTTACACTGCTTGACAATGTCAACCTGCACATTTCAGAGAATGCCACTTTGCTCTTCTCAACCGATTACAGCCAGTATCTTCCGCCTGTTCTCACCAGGTGGGAAGGCATGGACTGCTATAACATCCACCCTCTCATTTATGCCTGTGACGCGAAGAATATTGCTCTTACCGGCAAAGGTACGATTGACGGGCAGGCATCTGATAAGATCTGGTGGTGGATGAATGGTAATCCTGACTATGGCTGGAAGGAAGGCATGAATTCACAGAGATTGGCAGGCAGGCCTCTGCTGCTTGCCTTTGAGCAGAACCAGACACCGGTCGATAAGCGGGTATTCGGACTTGAAGGGGCACTGAGACCGCAGCTTATAAACTTCAACAACTGTAACACTGTTCTGATAGAAGACCTGACGCTGAGAAACTCACCTTTCTGGGTAATACACCCTGTCAGAACAGACAATTTCATTCTACGGGGTGTGACCATTATCAGCGCCGGACCAAACTCCGACGGCTGTGATCCGGAGTCGTGCAGCAATGTGCTGATTGAGAACTGCTTCTTCGATACCGGCGATGACTGCATTGCAATAAAGTCAGGACGCAATAATGACGGCAGGAGATGGGGCATACCATCACAAAATATTATTGTCCGTAACTGCCGCATGGCTGCCGGCCACGGTGGAGTGGTCATAGGAAGTGAGATATCAGGTGGCTTTTCCAATCTGTTTGTCGAGGAGTGTGAGATGGACAGCCCTGAACTGCTTAGGGTTATCAGGATAAAGACATCGGAATGCAGGGGAGGTGTCGTTGAGAATATCAATGTAAGAAACATTAAAGTTGGACACTGCTCAGAAGCTATTCTCAACATCAACCTCATGTATGAACCGAACGAGAACTGTGCCAGGGACTTCCCTCCTTTCGTCAGGGATGTTACCCTTGATAATGTCACTTCAAAGGAGAGCAAATACGGTGTCTACATTGTGGGCCTTGAAAATACTGTGAATGTGTCAGGTATAACAGTCAGCAACTGTGATTTTGAGGGTGTGGAAGAGGGTGCTTCGATAACCGGGGCAGAGAAAGTCACTTTCAGAAACGTAAAGATTAACGGTAACAAAGCGGAAATATAGAATGCTATTTCCCCGGGTTCCATCCGTCATTCCTCTCAAATATCCTTGCAGGTGTTATTGCTTTCGCCTCCCTGCTGCTGAGCTGGTGGCTCCATTTCACGCGTGTGCCCGGACTGGCTCCCGGGCCGGTGCTGCCATACTCGCCATACCTGGCTGTCTCTTCATTCGAAGGTTTGTCCCAGTTATGCCAACCTTCCGGAACAATATGAGCCCCCATCTCACAACTGATAAAGATAGTAGCAGCGTAAGGACGCCAGGGTCTGCCGAGATAGACCCTGTCAATGGAGTCACCGGCAGTAAGCCGGCAGCCTCGGAAGATATAACCGAATTCATGGCCTTCAACAGTGGATGCAGCCGTTATGTACGAATTTTTCTTGCTATGTATTTGACATCTCTCAAACCAGGCAGTGGCAGGTCCGAAGATAAAATCTGTGGTGCCTTCGATATAACAATACTCATAATACTGTCTGCTCTCCTGATTAGCCGTAAGAAGCGTGTCCTGGTTGCCCAGGAACCTGCATCTGCGGAACACCGCCCTGTCTCCGTCAACATGTACCGCCACTGCCTGCCCCAGAGGCTCGGCATTGTTCTCGAATGTAATATCCTCCGCACTGAATCCTGCCCCCTGTATCCATACTGTATATGTCCTGAAAGTGCCCATATTACGAATATTGGCATGATCATTCCAGGTGATGATTGTGTTGGCGGCGCTCTCACCTTTCATCTTAAGATTGGTTACCCACGATGGGATAACGACCTTTTCGCGGTAGATGCCATTTTTAATGAACATGTGTGTTGTGTCAGACATATATGCTCTGATCGAATTAACAGCCTCCTGCACAGAGGTGAACTCACCGGACCCGTCGGCAGCAACAACAATATGGCGCTCCTGCCCGTAAATAAAAAGCGGCAGGAAAATGAGAAAAAAAATCACCGCGAACCTCTTCATAACCACTTCTTTTCTAAGTTAAAACAGTATGCTAATTTATAATTTATCCCTAATTTTCGACTAACCTTACATACATTAAATCTTATAAGATGATTGAAATAGGAAAATACTCTATGGGACTCGGAGACAGGTTCTCACACCAGGGAGAAGCCCAGCTGACAGCCATCATCAGGGCCAAGACGGTTTACGGGTTTGATATTACCCCTGTCTGGAATAAATCGAACAGAGAACACAATATCGTCCATTCAGAACCGGCTGACACGAGGGTTGAGGCAGATGCCGCTGTCCGTGAGCTTGGCTTCCGGGGGCAATATTTTGTCGATGCCGATCATATAAATCTCGGTACCGTCGGACGCTTTATTGACCATTCTGATTTCTTTACCCTTGACGTGGCAGATTATATTGGTAAAAGGGCGGCTGACACTGACATTGAGGGTTTTGTTGAGGCCCACAGGTCGTACTGCGGAACCCTGCAGATACCTGGCATCACCGATCACTTCACAGTCACCGAAAACTATCTCAGGGAGTTTGCTGAAAAATTCCTCTTTGCCATCAACGAGGCTGCCGCAATTTACAGGCACATAGCATCTGTCAAAGGCGAAGGTAACTTCGTCACAGAAGTCTCAATGGATGAGGTAGACCAGCCGCAGCAGCCGCTTGACATGCTATTCATACTCAAGGGGCTGGCTGACCTGCAGGTGCCAGTTCAGACAATAGCACCAAAATTTACCGGAAGGTTTAACAAAGGGGTCGATTATGAGGGTGACCCTTTACAGTTTGGCAAGGAATTCGAAGAGGACATCCTTGTCATCGATTATGCAGTGAAAAAATTCGGACTGCCAGGAAACCTCAAGCTGAGCGTACACTCCGGAAGCGATAAGTTCTCGATATACCCTGTTATAGGTTCTGTTATAAGGAAACATGACAAAGGGATACACATAAAGACAGCAGGGACAACCTGGCTTGAGGAGATCATAGGTCTGTCTGTCTCGGGCGACAGTGGGCTTGCCATTGCAAAATTGATATACAGGAACGCTTTTGAAAGAAGAGAAGAGTTATGCGGCCCCTATGCAACCGTTATCGATATCAATCCGGAGCTCCTCCCCTCTCCCGACAGGGTTGACAGATGGGGAGCCACGGAGTTCGCAGATACACTGCGTCATGTGAAGGAAAATCCACGTTATAATCCAGGCTTCAGGCAACTGATACATGTCGGTTACAAGGTTGCATCAGAAATGGGAAAAGAATATACTGATGCACTTAAATCTAACAGGAAGGTCATAGCCGCCTGTGTGACCGAAAATATCTTTGACCGACACATTGCCAGGCTATTCAGTAACTGAAACAGGAAGCCTGCAATATTAATCCTAATCACCAATCCGGCACATATTTATTATCAAATATTGAACACCGGTACCTGATTATTTTGGTATTTTCATCTCATCGAAAAAATCCGATATGAAAGATTTCATAAATGATGATTTTATGCTGCAGGGTGAGACAGCCAGGAGACTGTATCACGATCACTCTGAGAGCCTTCCCATCATTGACTACCACTGCCATCTAAGCCCTGAAAATATAGCTGCCGACAGACGGTTTGAAGACCTGGGGCAGCTGTGGCTTGAGGGTGACCACTATAAGTGGAGGGCAATGAGAGCCAACGGCATAAGCGAGAATTACATCACCGGAAGGGAGACTACATTCCGCGAAAAGTTTGACATGTGGGCAGAGACAGTGCCATTTACCATGCGCAACCCGCTCTATGCATGGACCCATCTTGAACTCAAAAGAGTTTTCGGAATAAGTAAGATACTTAATCCCTCCACTGCTGACGAGATATACAGGCATTGCACCGCCCTTCTGCAACAACCAGGCTATTCCGCCAGGGGTCTGATGAAAAAATTCAGGGTTGAAGTTGTTTGTACAACCGATGACCCGGTCGACAGCCTGGAACATCACCTGGCGCTGAAAAAAGAGGGTTTTGAAATTAAAGTACTCCCCACATGGCGTCCTGACAGAGCAATGGCCATCGAAGATCCCGCAAAGTATAAGAATTACATCAGCACCCTCTCGGAAGTCTCCGGCACAGATATCACCAGCTATCGGATGCTTATCGAAGCTCTTCGCAAAAGACAGCAGTTCTTTGCCGATGCCGGATGCAGGCTGAGTGATCATGGCATCGAACAGTTTTATGCCGATGACTATTCGGCCCATGAAATCGATTCAATCTTTGTGCGTGTGATTTCAGGGAGGACACCGGATGCCGGAGAAATTTCAAAATTCAAATCGGCGCTCCTCCATGAACTTGCTGTAATGGACTGGGAGAAGGGATGGACACAGCAGTTTCACTATGGTGCCATCAGAAACAATAACAGCAGGATGCTGGGAATACTCGGACCGGACACAGGATATGACTCCATCGGAGACTTCACCGTTGCAAAAACACTTGCCAGGTTCCTCGATAACCTGGAAAGGGAAGGGAAGCTGGCAAAAACCATACTTTACAATCTTAATCCCCGTGATAACGACCTGATAGCAACGATGACAGGCAATTTCCAGGACGGCTCGGTGGCGGGAAAGATACAGTTTGGCTCCGGATGGTGGTTCCTCGACCAGGAGGCAGGTATGATCAGCCAGCTGAACAGCCTCTCGCTTATGGGCCTCCTGAGCAGATTCGTGGGTATGCTTACCGATTCCCGCAGTTTTGTCTCCTACCCGCGGCATGAATACTTCCGCAGAATAGTCTGCAACCTTATTGGTGACGATATAGAGCATGGTAAACTTCCGGCATCAGAAATTGATACAATCGGGAAAATGGTGGAGAATATCTCCTATTACAATGCAAAGAACTACTTTGGATTCTGAAATTATTTGAAACTATATGGCAAAGTACACACGGATTGATGCGGTAATCGCTATGAGGGAGACCGGACTGGTTCCTCTCTTCTACCATAGTGATGCAGAGATATGCAAGGAAGTAATCGGCGCCTGTCACCGAGGCGGGGCAAAGGTCTTCGAATTCACAAACAGGGGGGACTTCGCCCACGAGGTGTTTGCTGAGGTAAGGAAATGGGCATCAAAAGAGTGTCCGGGCCTTATCCTGGGTGCCGGATCAGTCATTGACGCAGCTACTGCCTCAATCTACATGCAGATGGGAGCTGACTTCATTGTCTCCCCTGTATTTAACCATGAAGTGGCAAGAACATGCAACAGGAGAAAGGTTCTCTGGATCCCGGGATGCGGAACCCTGACAGAGATATCAAATGCCGAGGAACTGGGAGCAGAGATAGTAAAGATCTTCCCCGGAACAGCTGTCGGCGGACCGGACTTCGTTAAAGCAGTGAAGGGCCCCTGCCCCTGGTCAAGCATCATGCCGACAGGAGGAGTCGAACCTGATGAGGAAAACCTCGCCAGATGGTTCATGGCCGGGGTGACATGCGTGGGAATGGGTTCCACACTCATAACTGACAAAATCGTAAAGGGAAAAGAGTGGGCATCACTCACACAAAAGGTAAAGACAACAATTGAGACTATATCCAAACTAAAAACCAAGCCCTCCGGACAATGAATACACTGAACAAGGTCAACGAGAAAATCGGACAGTACAGGTGGACAATCTGTTTCCTGCTCTTCTTTGCAACCACAATAAACTATATGGACCGGCAGGTGCTGAGCCTGCTGAAGGGAGTGCTTGAAGTAGAATTTGACTGGTCTGAATCTGATTATTCAAATATTGTCATTGCATTCCAGCTCGTATATGCAATCTCAATGCTCTTTGCCGGAAGGTTCATTGACTGGCTCGGCACCAAAAAAGGTTATGCATGGTCACTGATAGTATGGTCTGTAGCAGCCATACTTCACGGTTTCTCACGCGGAACCGCAGGTTTCATAGGTGCACGCGCACTCCTCGGCTTCGGCGAGTCAGGTAACTTTCCAGCTGCAATAAAGACCACGGCAGAGTGGTTCCCGAAAAAAGAGAGGGCATTTGCCACCGGGATTTTTAACTCCGGTTCAAACGTGGGAGCTATACTGGCTCCTCTCACCGTTCCATGGCTGGCAGCAAAATATGGATGGCAGGAGGCCTTCTTCATCATCGGTGCCATTGGCTTCTCGTGGCTTATATTCTGGTTCTGGCTATATGACATCCCTTCTAAAATGCTTGCAAAAGGAAGGATAAAACAGAGCGAGTACGATTTTATTCACAGTGATGATGTTGCCGCAGGAGTAGCAGCAACGGAAAATGTAAAAAATGACCACCCTGTGGGCAAGGAGAAGCTGCCGTGGGTAAAATTGCTCGGATACAGGCAGACATGGGCATTCGTCGTAGGCAAGTTCATGACTGACGGTGTATGGTGGTTCTTCCTCTTCTGGCTGCCGGCTTATCTTAAGGCTCAGTTCGGCATGGAGGGAACATCGGTTGCTCTTCCTCTCGCCGTCCTCTATTCAATGACCACGGTCGGAAGCATCGGAGGAGGTTATTTCCCCGCAATATTCATGAAGGGAGGGCGTAATCCGTATAACGCCAGGATGATAGCTATGCTGATCATTGCACTCTTCCCGCTCCTGGTGCTCAGTGCCCAATATCTTGGTAAATCAAGCTTCTGGTATGCTGTTATCGTGATTGGCATCGGCGCTTCGGCACACCAGGCATGGTCTGCAAACCTCTTTACAACCGTCTCTGACATGTTTCCAAAAAAAGCAGTGGGTTCTGTGATCGGTATAGGAGGCATGGCAGGCGGACTTGGAGGAATTATCATCTCCAAATCAGCCGGACTGCTATTCGATCATTTCAAGGAGTTGGGACATATTCAAACTGGTTATACCATTATGTTTGTGTTCTGTGCACTGGCATATGTAATAGCCTGGTTTATAATGAAATCACTGGTACCTAAGTTCAAACTGATAGAAGATCTATAATAAATAAAGATATAATGAATGATTTCAATGACCTGAAAGGTAAAGTAGCTGTCATTACCGGCGGCAGCGGAGTGATAGGGCAGGCACTGGTAAGGGGTCTCTGCAGAGCAGGTATTAGGGTTGTGATCCTCGATGTCAATCCTGCAAGAGGCGCAGAGACAGCTGCCGAGTTCGCGCGGAGGCCTGACTGTGGCAGTGCAACAGGCATTGGCGCCGATGTGACTGACAGGGAATCACTGCTGAAAGCCCGCGAGGAGATAAGATCAAAGTTCGGTACAATTGATATACTCATCAACTGCGCAGGGGGAAACAAGGCAACTGCCACCACACAGAAGGAAAAAATCATACCGGATGATAAAGAGCTGGAAGGCACCTTCTTCAGCCTCGATATTGATGGCTTTGACGGTGTCTTTGACCTGAATTTCAAGGGGACAGTACTGCCTACGATGATACTCAGTGAAGACATGGTCAGAAAGGGAAAAGGAAACATATTGAATATCTCCTCAATGAATGCCTTCAGGCCACTGACAAAGATACCGGCCTACTCCGCTGCCAAGGCAGCGATAAACAACTTCACGCAGTGGCTGGCCGTTCACTTCGCCCCTGCTGGCGTAAGAGTAAATGCAATAGCCCCCGGCTTTCTTCTTACAAGCCAGAACCGCTTCCTTCTTACAGATGAACAGACGGGAGAAATGACACCCCGCGGAGCGAAGATCATTGCGGCAACACCTATGGGAAGATATGCTGAACCGGAAGAGCTGGTTGGAACAATGCTTTACCTTCTCTCAGATACCTCTTCATTCGTCACCGGAGCAGTAATACCTGTTGACGGCGGATTCAGCGCCTACAGCGGTGTTTAGTGAAATAACCTTAATATTCAGATAATCTTTTCCAAGCAACAATGAAACGTAATGTAATAGTAGCTCAGTCCGGAGGCCCCTCCCCTGTCATCAACAACACACTGAGAGGGATAATAGATGCATGCAGAAGCTATCCTGACAATTTCGGAAGTATCTATGGCGGATGGCATGGCATTGAGGGTGTGCTGAAAGAGGAGCTGCTTGACCTGTCAGCACAGGAAAGCGATGAGATAGGCTTGCTGCGGACTACTCCTGCTGCCGGAAGCATCGGTACATGCAGGTACAAGCTGAAAGATCACCAGCTGCTCGATTTTGACCGCATCGCAGAGGTATTCCGGGCACATGACGTAGGTTACTTCTTTTATATCGGAGGCAACGACTCGCAGCATACAGCCATGAAGGTAAGCACCCTGTGCAGCACCAAGGGTCTCGATGTGATCGCTGTCGGTGTGCCCAAGACGATAGACAATGACGTGGGCGACAGCGAGTTTCGTCTTATCGACCATACCCCCGGATATGGTTCGGTGGCACGCTACTGGGCCTGCATGATTCAGAATGCCAACGAGGAGAATGCCGGATCATCACCTGCTGATCCTGTGCTTGTGATGCAGGCTATGGGAAGAAAGATAGGTTATATACCTGCAGCAGCAAGGCTGGGAGATCCCAACCGTGAGATGCCGCTTCAGATATATATGACCGAGTCAGGCGTAACAATGGAGGAGCTTGCAGATAATGTCAACGATCAGGTAGTAAGGGACGGCAGATGCATGGTCGTTGTAAGCGAAGGACTGAACGTGGGTGATATAGGTGAGAAAAAAGACTCGTTCGGCCATACACAGTTCGGTTCGAGCCAGCTTACCGTACAGCAGGCCGTTGTAAATTACCTGAATTCAAAAGGCATAAAGGCTGCCGGCTCTGCCAGAGGACAGGTGCCCGGGACTGACCAGCGCCACAACATGATTTATGCCTCGGTCACTGACCTTGATGAAGCCTATAATGTGGGATGCAAGGCCGTTGAGATTGCCCTGCATGACGGCAACGGGTGGATGGCAACAATACTCCGCAATGAAGGCCCGATATATAATGTAAGGTATGACAAAGTACCTCTTGAGAAGGTGGCCCTCTCAGAAAGAACTTTCCCTGTCGAATGGCTCGCCCCCTCACGATTTGACGTCACTGATGAATTTGTCAGGTATGCCCGTCCGCTTATAGGTGACGACTGGGTAAGCATCCCGGTCATCAACGGTATCCAGCGCTTCGCCAGGCTTAAACTGATCTTTGCTGCAAAAAAACTGCCTGAATACAAACTTCAGGGAAAATAACCCCCGTTTTGGCAATTCTAATCATCAACTTTGAATCTTTGAATCCTTGAACCTTGAACCTTGTACCTTGTACCTTGTACCTTGAACCTTAAATTATGAACATCCTTGAACAACTGAAACCACAAAAAGAGTACTTTATAGGTATCGACTCTGACGGTTGTGTATTTGATACCATGGAAGTAAAGCAGAAAGAGTTCTTTATTCCCAATGCAGTAAAACATTTTGAACTC
>JALOMO010000038.1 GCA_025455395.1 Bacteroidales bacterium | reverse complement strand
GCAGCTTCTGGGAGGCACCTGAGCTCTACCTTGAGATGTCACCTTTCTCGCATGTCACCAAGGTCAAGGATCCAATCCTGTTGATCCATGGCATGGCTGATGACAACCAGGGTACCTTCCCGATACAGAGTGAGAGGTACTATGCCGCACTCAAGGGGGCAGGAGCCACTGTAAGACTGGTTCTCCTTCCTTCTGAAGCCCACGGTTATTCAGCCCGTGAGTCGCTCCTTCATATGCACTGGGAGTATCTTAACTGGATGGATAAGTATGTCAGGAACAAAAAATAGTATACCGCTATTTCACGGTCAGGTTATTGGTTTCATTTTTTTTTCGTAATATCGGCTCCTGATATTTTTCGGAAGAATTGTTAAACCAATAAAACCAATGTTATGATTGATAGCTTGTTCTGGATTGCACCCATCTCAGCGGTGCTGGCTTTACTATTTGCCTGGATCTTCTATCGCGGGATGATGAAAGCCCCTGCGGGTAATGACCGTATGCAGGAGATTGCTCAGTATGTCAGGGAAGGTGCCATGGCATACCTCGGACGGCAATACAGGGTTGTGACAATCGTGTTCGTGGTACTTGTCATCCTTCTGTCATTCCTTGCCTATATAGGCGTTCAGAATCCCTTTGTACCGGTAGCTTTCCTTACAGGAGGATTCTTTTCAGGCCTGTGCGGGTATCTGGGTATGAAGACAGCAACTCATGCATCATCACGCACAGCGCAGGGAGCATCTGTCTCTCTCAACCAGGGACTCAAGATAGCGTTCCGGAGCGGAGCTGTCATGGGCCTTGTAGTTGTCGGGTTCGGACTGCTTGATATAGCAATCTGGTTCATCTTCCTGAACAATGTAGTCTTCAGTCCTGAACATATGGCTGAGGGGATGAAATGGCTCGGACTGACATTTGTTCATGCCGGCACAGATGAGCATCAGAAGATGATTGAGATCACTGCCACGATGCTTACATTCGGGATGGGTGCCTCAACACAGGCTCTCTTTGCTCGCGTAGGCGGCGGTATCTTCACCAAAGCTGCTGATGTAGGTGCTGACCTGGTAGGCAAGGTGGAGGCAGGCATCCCCGAGGATGACCCGCGCAACCCTGCAACCATTGCAGATAACGTTGGTGACAATGTGGGTGATGTGGCCGGGATGGGCGCAGACCTCTATGAATCATATGCCGGGTCGATACTGGCTACTGCCGCTCTCGGAGCAGCCCTGCCGGCAATAACTGCCGCAGAACAGATGAAGTTCGTCATCGCACCGATGATCGTTGCTTCGATCGGGATACTTCTTTCGATAGCAGGCGTTTATATGGTTCGCACCCAGGAAAAAGCCACACAGAAGAACCTGCTTAATGCTTTGCTGCTCGGTACAGGCGGCAGCTCGGCACTTATCCTGGTTGCCCTTGCTGTGATGGCTTTCACGGGATGGATTACATGGGGTATATTCGGTGCTGTGGTAGCAGGTCTTGCTGCCGGAGTCATTATAGGCCAGTCAACAGAGTACTTCACCTCAGATGAATACGGTCCTACCAAGGGTATAGCAAAACAGACACAACAGGGACCCGCAACAACCATTATTGAAGGTATGGCTGTGGGGATGATGTCATCATGGGTACCAGTACTTACCATCGTTGCCGCCATCATTGCTGCTTACGGTTTTGCCGGCGGCTTCAGCAGCTTCCCCAGCGGTGTATACGGCATCGGTTTCGCAGCAGTAGGTATGCTCTCAACACTGGGCATCACGCTGGCTACTGACGCCTTTGGACCGATAGCAGATAACGCCGGGGGTAATGCGGAGATGTCGCACCTGCCCAAAGAGGTACGTGAGCGTACAGACGCACTCGATATGCTCGGCAACACAACTGCAGCTACAGGCAAAGGTTTTGCAATAGGCTCAGCTGCTCTCACAGCAATGGCTCTTGTAGCCGCATACATGGAGGAGGTTAAACTGTGGCTGGGACGTCTCGCAGATGAGTCAGCCGAAGGGTTCAGGCAGGTAGGTGATGTGCTGTTTTACAGGAGCACGGCTCCCACTTCTATCCCTGAAGGGATGACGGCTGTAAGCGTTAACGCAGCGGAAATAAAGGACTTTGTGGCAGCGTATGATCTGTCGGTATTCAACCCGATGCTTCTCGGAGGCATATTCATAGGTGCAATGATGGCATTCCTCTTCAGCGCGCTGTCAATGAAGGCTGTCGGTCGTGCTGCAGGCAGCATGGTTGACGAGGTGAGACGTCAGTTCCGCGAGATACCCGGTATCATGGAGGGAACAGGTAAACCAGAATATGCGAAGTGCGTCGCTATCTCAACAAAAGGAGCGCAGCGTGAGATGCTCCTGCCATCGCTGCTTGCCATAGCAGTGCCGCTGGTGACAGGCCTCACACTCGGTGTAGCCGGGGTTACGGGGTTGCTCGTCGGAGGCATGACCGCAGGCTTCACTCTTGCAAGCATGCTTAACAATGCCGGTGGTGCGTGGGATAATGCCAAGAAATTTATTGAGAAGGGTAACTACGGCGGTAAGAAGAGCGAATCTCACAAAGCCGGTGTGGTAGGTGACACTGTAGGTGACCCCTTTAAGGACACCTCAGGTCCGTCACTCAATATCCTGATCAAGCTCATGTCAATGGTTTCCGTTGTAATGGCGGGTCTGACAGTGGCATGGAGCATAATTGGTTAATTTGTCAGTAATATGATGTGGCGACGCCCAACTTGGGCGTCGTTACATTTTTAGATTAGACAAGATGTATATACCTGAATTTAAAGATGTTGTTGCAGCCTCAGAGGCTATAGCTCCCTTTGTGCACCGCACACCCGTCCTCACCTCACGGCAGCTTGACGCTATCGCAGGGGCTCATCTCCTGTTCAAGTGTGAGAACTTCCAGAAGGTAGGGGCATTCAAGTTCAGGGGAGCCACCAATGCCGTCCTGAGCCTTAATGAGGAGGATCGCCGGCGTGGTGTTGTCACCCATTCATCGGGTAATCATGCTGCGGCACTGGCTCTTGCTGCTGTATCGAGGGGGGTAAGGGCCTGCATCGTGATGCCCTCCACGGCGCCGGAGGTGAAGAAGAGGGCTGTGGCTGGCTACGGGGCTGAGATAACCTTCTGTGAGCCCACGCTGGCAGCGAGGGAGGCCGCCGCCGCCGAAATCATCAGGCGTACCGGCGCCACCATGATACATCCTTTTGACAACTTTAATATTATCGCCGGGCAGGGCACGGCGGCGCTGGAGCTGCTGACAGACCACCCGTCCCCTGACGCCGTGCTGGCTCCTGTCGGCGGCGGCGGCCTCCTCAGCGGCACTGCCATCACTGCCCGCCACCTGGCTCCCTCGATAAAGATCTACGGCGCAGAACCAATCCTTGCTGATGACGCTGCAAGATCATTGCATACCGGAACACTGCAGCCGGCATTGCCGCCGCGAACAATAGCCGACGGACTCCTTACATCACTTTGCGAAAGAACATTTACAGTCATCAGCAAAAAGGCAGATGATATCCTGACCGTCAGTGAGGAGGATATAAAAGAAGCCATGCGGCTTGTATGGGAGAGGATGAAGATCATAATCGAGCCTTCATCAGCAGTGCCTCTGGCAGCCGTGCTTGGCAACAGGCACCTCTTTGCCGGCAAGACAGTGGCGATAATTATTTCCGGTGGGAATGTTGACCTGGCAAAGCTCCCTTTTGGTCAGCACGCCTGAAATAGGCTATGACAGGGTAGTGATCGGAATACCTGGCTTTGACAATGTCAAAATCATTACACTCAATCTCTTCGTTATAAAGTATATAATCAATCCTGTTCGGAGGGTACTTACCACGATAGGTGAATCCTGCACCGTAGCCCGCCTCAACAAAGGCATCCTTAAGACCTCGCCTCATCTTGCGGTAAGTATATGATACCGGGGTGTCATTGAAGTCTCCGGCAACAATCACAGGGTATGGTGAAGTGCTTATATGCTCCTTTACCCTGTCTGCCTGCAGTGAGCGGCTGGCAAAACCGTTGATCAGGCTCTTGTATATCTCCTTAACATTGCTCATTGAGCCCTCCTGAACCTCGCCTGTTATTTCAGTCAGGAGGTTGCCCTCCACGCGCCTCAGCCTGAACGACTGTAGGTGGTTATTGTAAATCCTGAAGGTATCAGCGTCGACAACAATATCTGTAAAGATCGTCAGTGATGATGACCCGGGATGGACTATATCACCTCTCCTGATGATAGGGTACCGGGTGATGGTTGCTATCCCGTAATGACTTGATGACCCGCTTTTTATAAGCTTAAAGTGGGTATAGACCCTTCCCCCGAGACCCTCTTTAAGCTTCTTTTCTCCGGACCAGGGGCTCCCTTTGACGAAATACTCCTGCAGACATATTATCCCGGGCTCCTCCTTCCTCATGAGCTGCAGCATCTTGCGGTAGGAATCCCTCTGGCTATCCTCGTAATAGTTGAACAGCCGTATGTTGTAGCTCATTACCTTGAGGTCATGATGCTCCTCGGAACCGTGGTTGCTGAACCTGATAAAATTGTGCAGATAACCAAAACCAATGGCTATGAGTGATATTGACACCAGTGCGTACCACTTTCTGAATATAACCCAGATAAGTACCATGATGATATTAGCTGCCACGATATAGGGATAGGCCAGGCCGAAGAGCGATGGGATAGCTGTGGCTGAGGGGTTAATGTATATTGAGAGGTAGGCAAGTATAAGCGCTGCGGCAAGAATCATATTTACCGACAGAAGGATGTTTCGCGAAAAGCGTTTTATCCCGCTACTTTTTCTGCTGACTCTCGCTGAAGAGGATCTCTTTTTCTTCTCTGGTGAGACTGTCATAACCGCCTTTTGAGATCTTGTCAAGTATGTGATCTATTGCCTTTTGTCTTTCGGCTTTGATCTTATTGTAGTCGTAGTCTGTCTTAGGCTTTTTATATGTCACCTTCATCCGCCTGCCCGGTTTGAAGAGTGTCACAAAGAAATCAATGATACTGTTGAGCCATGCCCCTATATCTGTTCCGTTCTTCAGCCCGTAGCCGTAGGCAAGCCCCATCAGAGCACCGCCAATGTGTGCTATCTTGCCTCCGGTGTTAACCGAAAAGTCAAAGACGGAAGTTATCAGGAAGGTGATGAGTGCAAGATACTTTAGTCTTATCCTTCCGAAGAAGAGGAGGTGAAGCTCCATTTCAGGAAGATATACGGCAGTGGCAACCACGAGAGCCATTACCGCGGCGGAAGCGCCAAGGGCGACAGAGACGTTTACGGCACCGGCAAAGGCGGGGAATATGTTAAAGATGATTATATAGAGCAGAGCCCCTGCTAATCCGCCCATGAGGTATAGTGATACCACCTTACGCTGGTCTAGATAGGACACGAAGATTTTTCCGAACCACCATAGCCACAGCATGTTGAAGAGAAAGTGAATGAACCCCTGGTGCAGGAACATGTATGTTACGGGTGTCCACGGCTTACCCGCCAGTGCTCCTACGGAGGCAGGGACCGCGAGATATGAGATAACTGTCGCTGCCAGTTCAGGTCTTGAAGCCAGGACGCTGATCATCTCAAGTATCTTTATGATCAGGAATATGCCGGCATTGACGTAGATGAGCCTCGTGAGGCTTGTACCGTGCCTGAATGATGCCTTTATCTCATCCCAGATCCCCATCAGTATAGTGTTTTAGTGGTCTTACGCCAGTATCGTATCAGCATATATCCGAAAATCATTCCGCCAAGATGAGCCGCATGTGCTATGTTGCTCCCAGGGCTAGTAACAGCGAGGTATAGCTCTATGGCGCCGTAACCGAGGACAAAGTACTTGGCCTTGATAGGGATGGGAGGGAAGATAAGCATCAGCTGCGTGTTGGGAAAAAGCACACCAAAAGCAAGCAGTACACCGAAGACAGCACCTGAGGCTCCGACGGTAGGAACATTGAGGATGGTGCTTAGTGTCTGGGCAGCATTGTTGGTATACGCTTGTCCGGACCTCAGTACTTCCAGTCCCTCATCATATATACGCTGGAGTTGTTCAGGACTGAGTGAATCCATTGCCCTGGTATACTGCAGCCACATTACCGCTTCATGGGTGAAAGCGGCACCAAGGCCGGTGATCAGGTAGTAAATCAGAAACCGTTGCGGACCCCACACTCTCTCCAGAACGCCCCCGAACATAAAGAGAGCAAACATATTGAAGAAAAGATGTATAAACCCGCCGTGCATGAACATGTGAGTCACTATCTGCCACGACCTGAAGTAATCAGATTCAGGGTAGTAGAGGCCCAGTATGCTGTTAAGATCAGTCCCCCACATAGCCTTCAGTGCCGCTGTAAGCAGCAGCATTACTACATTAAGGATGATTATATTCTTTACTATTGGCGGAAGGCCTGCAAATCCACTGTTCATTTCGGTTTTCTATAGTTTCTGAGCTGACAAATTTAGCCATTCTATCCGAATCTCAGCCGAATCTTCTGTCAAGCTCTTCGAGGGTTAGTATGTTCATCACCGTCCGCCCAGTGGGTGAATAGTTTGGCATGGAGCATGCAAACAACTGGTCAAACAGCTCCTCCATCTCATCATGTGTCAGCGGCATTCCGTAGGGTATGGCCGATGCTTTTGCCATCGAGAGGGCTACCCGTTCCCTGGCACCTATCGAAGGATCATTAAGCGTCTGTTTGTATTCTGTTATCAATGTCTCAAGCATGGCAAGAGGGCTCACGTTGCGGCTGTCGGCCGGATGAGCGGTTATAGTGACCATGTTGTCACTGCTGCTCTCCACCTCGAAACCCAGTCTCCTGATATCTTCTTTTATCTCGTCAATTATAACAATGTCAGCCGGATTTAGTTCTGTCTCCACGGGGAAGAGCGACACCTGCGCCGGCACAGGGCCGTCACCAAGTGATGCCAGGTATTTCTCATAGAGCACCCGCTCGTGTGCTCTCCGCTGGTCTATCATCATTATTCCTGAGATGACGGGGCACATGATATACCTGTTCTTTATCTGGAAGAAACGTCGCTGGCTGCCGGAGGGTGATTGGATCCCCTCTTTCCCTGCAGTCTCGTGGCTGCGTGCCGTGACAGTAAAGAGCGACTCCCACCCCTGTGGGGCTCCATGTTCATGATCACCCTTCCATTTCGTCTCAGGCCGGCTGTATTCAGTACCCTGAAAAGGATTGAAGCTCTGGTCAACATCAATACGCGGCGACTGTGGTGGGGGCATGCCACCTGTGATGACGGGTATCTCCACTGCCCCCTCGGGGCCGAAGTCAAGTGACGGCACTACGTTGAATCTTCCAAGAGCCTCACGGACAGAGGCGAGCATTATCTGCCATACAGACCTCTCATCCTCGAACTTTATCTCAGTCTTTGTAGGGTGGATATTAACATCGATGGATGAAGGATCGGCAGTCATGTAGAGGAAATATGACGGAACGGATTCGGGAGGCAGTATTCCCTGGTAAGCCTCCATCACAGCACGGTGCAGGTAGGGGTGTCGGATGAACCTGTTGTTAATGAAGAAGAACTGTTCTCCGGGTGACCGCCGTGCATTCTCGGGTTTCCCGGCAAAGCCAGTGATACTGACAATGGAGGTGGTGGTCTCTACAGTAACCAGGTTCTGGTTGTAGTGTTTCCCGAAGAGAGCGACGATACGCTGCCTGTTATTTGATGCCGGCAGACGGTATAGATCCTGGTCATTGTGTACCAGGGTGAATTTTATCTCAGGATGTGCCAGGCTGATGACCGATCCTGTGGCGCATGAGCAGGGCTCCTGCCTTGTCACCCGTGAGTTGCTTATCTCAACCAGGGTACCCTCCTCATCTTCCTCTCTTTTGGTGCGAAGCTCGGTCATCGACACTGCTGCCACTGAGGCAAGCGCTTCACCCCGGAACCCTTTTGTTGTGATGGAAAAGAGGTCATCGGCAGACGAGATCTTGGAAGTAGCATGTCGCTCGAAGGCCAGGCGGGCATCCGTCTCACTCATGCCGCTACCGTTATCAATAACCTGTACCAGGGTGCGTCCGGCATCTTTTATCACCACTGTGATCTCAGATGCACCGGCGTCAATGGCGTTCTCAGTCAGCTCCTTCACCACCGAGGCAGGTCGCTGTATAACCTCACCTGCTGCGATCTGGTTGGCAACGGAGTCTGGAAGAAGCCTGATAATATCACTCATCTTATGAAAGGCATTAGAATCGTAGAAAAAAGTATGTTATAAGGATGAGTATCAATACTATGACAACCAGTCTTATCATGTTATGCCTCTCTACCCGCTCCCTCTGCCTGGGAAAATAATTCTTCATTGAACCCCTCATGATCCTGCTCCTGTAGGGAGCAGATTCTGCTTCCTGTTCCCGTCTCCCGTCTTCCGTCTTCCGTCTTCCGTCTCCCCGCTCCCCGCCAACACTCCTTCTCACTTCTCTCTCCTCTTTTTTCGGATCGTAGAAGCGTGGAGTATAGTTGAATCCCCTTGGCTTATTCTGCTTGAAGAAATTAGGTATTGCCATCCTGCACTTTTTGCAAAAATAGTAAGAAAAAGGGAGTTTTTAAGGTGCAGGTAGCCGGTAGCGCTTCCCGGTTTTCAGTCTTCAGTCTTCAGTCTTCAATCTTCAGTCTTCAGTCACTCCTCAATCGCAAATCGCAAATTGCAAATCGCAAATACTATATGTTTTCTGCCGGCTATTTCACCTTCACATACTTCTCGCACTGGTAGTTGCTCTTGTCTATCTCTCCGTTTTCCATTGCAGGCCATACCTGCACCAGGGTGTCATTCTCAACTACTATCCTCATCCTGAAGGTCTGCCCGATATAACTGTCAGCCGAGTGATACATTATAGACTCTTTATAAACGACACCCTCAAGGGTATAGGTGCCGCCGCCGAAGGCATCTTCAGTAATTGTGTCGAGGATATATCTTCCCGCAAACATCCAGTAGTTGTCGGTCCACATCTTTATCTGGCTTCCCTCGTAGTTGCCGGGGAATGAGTTAATGATGGAATCATTCTCCACAGATTTGGCATAGATGAGGCTCCAGGCTCCCTCAACGGGGTTAGCGGGCTCTTTGTTGCAAGCTGCAAGAGCGAGAGTGATGGTTAAGCAAATAAGAAAGGACTTTTTCATGACGATCAGTTATTGGTTTGTATTTATACTCCGCCATGGGGCGGAAGGATAGCGTCAGGAAGCAAGATGACAGGGCCGTAGAACCTGCAGAAAACAAAGGTACGCCCTTAATCAGCCGAAGTCAATTTTTTTTAATGATAGCGGTCAGCAGGGCAGTGAATGACAGATGAATCAAAAAGGTCATTACATTTGTTTAACTTTGGACCGTCAAAGCCTTAAACCTGATCATGAAGATACTTGTCACCTATGCCAGTCGCACAGGCTCAACGGCTGCGGTTGCCGCACGGGTGGGGCGTGTCCTGATGGGACTGGGTGAGGATGTCATTGTCACTCCTATGAGTGAGGTGAAGGGGCTTAAGAAGTTTGATGCTGTCATTGCCGGCAGTTCTGTTCAGGGACGTGTATGGCTGCCTGAGGCGATGGAGTTCATCAGAAAAAACCATGGTATTTTGCAGGACAAGCCCTTTGCCATTTTCAGTGTCTCCTTTACTCCTGCGGAGGAGCAGGGGGTGGAGTACCGGATGGCCATCATGCAGTGGACTGCGCCTGTCAGGGCGCTGGTGCATCCGGTGAGTGAGGCTTTCTTTGCAGCAGAGCCGGAACAGGGGGTCAGCAATAATCCCGGAGCGCGGTCACGGTTCAAGCTCGGTGTTCTTCTGGGGATATTAAAGGAGCGTGACAACCGTCAGCTTGATCTTGTTGTGCCCTGGGCGGTGAAGCTTCACGAGAAGCTTAAGTAGCAGCGCTCTCTGTCAGACGAACAGGGGAACAGGGGAGACCATCCATAACACCACTGACTGTATCAGCATATCTCTTCTGACGCTTTTTCGTCTAACGATCATAAAGATCATCAGTGCCAGGGCGAGTATATCACTATACCAGACCAGAGTGGTTCCCATCGGCATGCCCCGTGCCTCGAGCATATTTGCTATGAATACAGTTGAGTAGACATATCCGACCAGTTCATTTGCCAGCCGGTGGCTGTTGTCGCTGATCATCGGGAGGTACCAGCCGAGGCCCAGGTAGAAGAGGGCACCTGCGAGCAAGGTATAGCCGAACCAGGGAAACATATCAAGGATAGGGTTAAGGAAAGCGCATGAGGCGAAGATTATGAACGCCACCCGCTGTAAGATTACTTTATTCATGACTTATAGATTTTAATGCAGCAGACCAAATTTATAAGAAAAACTTGACAATTATCCGGAAAGGGTATAAATTTGATATGCTGCATTTCTAAAATTAATTTACATGTCGTTATTCAAGTACATTGCGCGTCTGCAAAGGATGGATTCGCTCATTGCAATGAAGGCTACCGGGCCACCAGAAGAATTTGCTTACAAAATGAACGTAAGCCGAAGCACTCTTTTTGAGACGCTTCAGGAGATGAAAGGCATGGGCGTTGACATCAGGTATTCCAACATTAGGGAAACCTATTATTATGGTGATGCCAGGAGGATTGTCATAAAAGTGGCGAGGGTCGGAGAAGAGCAATAAGGTCAAACATTAAACATGTTGCTCCATCTCATGACCCAGCAGTATCTGGACGCAAAGGTGATTTCCAAACAAGCAAATGATATTATCATGGTTGAAAGATCTTTATCAATTAAAGGTTGATACAATTTTTCGGAGTGGTTTAGTCGAATCTTATCATTCTGTTTTTATCCCAAGTAGCTCTGATAAACGAGATAGGTTTTTTTTAATACTTACAATTAAAACTCACATAAGACATAGCTATGGAATTGTTGTTTATAAAATCCGATATTATTGGACTGTGTGTATTTAGATTTGTCTTTGATGATATCCAAACTTTATTATTAATCAGGCCAAAGTCACACCCTTCTTTGGTGGCTGACAAGTTGCAGCAAAAACTCTAGGGATTTATTTAGTTTGAAAATGGAGAAGAAATTGACCTGAACACTCCAGAATAAGAAGTAAGGCAGAACAAATACTGTGAGATTATGAAAATTATTGGATTTATGGTTGCATTAATAATCATGATTATATTATCTTGTAGTGACCATAAAAGAGATATGGATTTACTACTTGATGACCAAAAATTGTCAGATGAGTTGTGCTATGAGATAGTATCTTCCAAGGAATGCCAAGCCTATTTCAATCTAAGATACGAGTTTCTTGCCAATGTTGGAAATTCGATTAAAAACGGTTATAAAGTTACATACTTGGCGGATATAAGTATGGCAGCCATTAGGGATCAAAACCTTGAGCAATTCTATAACGTATTCTTCGATAACTATTGCGAAGGTGAGTCCTATTTGGTAAGACTCACAGATGCGACAAAGTCATTGTATAAGAAATTTCCAGTTTTAAACACTATTATTTCAGAAGATACTGAAGAACTCTCTAAGGGAAATATTGAAAGGTTTTTTATAAATGTTGCTAGAAGCGAGTTAAGCAAGAGTTCACTGGGAAATAGTGGAGAGTGCGATGAACCAGTTTGTGGATCATACTGGCAACAAGTTAAGCTTCTTGCTTGCGCAACTGGCTGTAGTTTTGCCACTGCAGGAGTAGGTACTGTGTTGTGCGGGTGGGCTTGTTGGTGCATGTTATGTTCAGAAAACTCCGCAGTCGCTGATGCAATATGCGATACAGAATCAGATGCTGAGTAATATTTAATAATTCAATACATGTAATATGGAGATCATACTTGTAGTCTTATTCGTGCTAATCATGGTTGGTGTGTACTATTTAAAAACCAGGCTACCCACACAGATTTTGATTCCATTATCTATATTGGTTGGAATCTCGATGCTTATTTGGTTCTGGATTTTCTGGGAGGGAGAACTTCCTGGACGGATACTTATCACAGTATTAGTCCTTAGTGGATTGTATACAACATTTAGAAAACAGAAAGAAAAAAAGGTGTGAAAATTGATTCTTTCAGGGGAGCGTTCCTGCTGAAAGTGTGAAAAATATTTTAATAAGGCCTGAAAGCCTTTGATCATCATGGGCTGTCCGGGGCCAGACTATTTCATCTCCGGCACAGCACGGTTCTGAAATTTTCAAACAATGCCTCAGGTTAACTGTTTGTAGGGCTTCGGCAACCTGATCCCGCAGGGATCAAATGTGAATAACCGGGGGTGACAACCCCCGGTAGAAATATGGTAATGAAATGCGCCGGGACTCCGGTGCTGAACAGAACCCCCATGTCACTTTCCGGCGCCGATCCGGGTATGGGCCAGTGCCAGAAACTTTTCTAACTTTATTGAAGCAAACTACAATGATTCTGATCAGGGAAGTTCGATATATATATGTACCTTAAGAAATGAAATTAGGATAATAGATATTTATAACAACATGCAGCAGTAAAATTCAAAACTGAAAGCTATGTACAAAGCCTGGATTGTATTCACTATTGTATCAGCCATTTTTTTTGTGATATGTCTGACGTTGGTTGTCTTCTTTAATAAGCCTGTAACAGTGAATTATTGGGAGGAGGGCCTTCTGATAGTTTCAATTGCTAACATGTTAATTGCTTACCTCTGGTTCAGGCATAGCAAAGATGAGTTTACCATAAGAGGGAGTAAAAAGAATAACCATTGACCAAAAGATATGTCTTCAGGTAAACGAGATAGGATTCTAAAAGCCGGATTGATTCTGTCAGTGACCTGCCTGTTTGGTTCAATAGTCCTTTTTACTAAAATACCGACCGGCTCCATCGGCAGAACGGCAATGATATTAACAGCCATAACTGCTTTGCTGTCAAGTCTGAGTCTCTATCTGCAAATCAGACAAAAATGAACGTGTTGCAGAAAATAAGTAGGGTCAATGAAATAACTGATCCCGCAGGGATCAAATGTGAATAACCGGGGGTGACAACCCCCGGCAGAATGATGGTAGTAAAATGGGCCGGGACTCCGGTGCTGAACAGAACCCGGGTGACACCTCCCGGCGCCGGGCCGGGTGCCTGAACAGAACCAAAAACCAATAAAAATCAGATTATACACTTCATCCCATCCGTGATGATAACTATCTGACCTCAGCATTAATTGACTTATACCTTAGCGTCTCAAGAAACTCCTTCATGCAGAACTTCTCAAATTTGTCCTCGTCATTATAGTCAAGCACCACCTTTCGCCTTTGTGAATTTACCAGATGAAAGGTGACATTCAGGTAGCCGGCGAAGTCGCGCGATATCACTGCTTTCATTACCTGCCCGGCCTCCAGCTCTCCGTCGGTGTTGATCCTTGCCCCAACCAGTATTGATACTAATCCAACCAAAACCGTCCCCAGACCAATCCAGGGAACCTCGCCAGGAGTGTCAACCAGACCTCTGAAGATCAGGTACGCCCCCAGAATGATGGATATCACTGTACCGGACGTACTCAGCCTCCTGGTCCATTTGTTCGCATCATCCCTGATCTTTATCTGATTACCAGGGAATGATATCCCTCCCTTGAAGATGGTAAACTCCGTTCTCATGCACATTATGCAGCGACAAATCCAAATTTAATGAGATTTTTCAAAATCTCAAAAACCTTCTGATGACTTCATGGAAAGCATCGATACTTCAAATTTCCCTAAACATTATTTCATGATTTTATTACCTTTATTGAAACGACAAAACCAGGCAGAAAATGAAACAGCTCGTCCTGTCCGACATAAGTCATCGACTTATTGTAAGGGGAATAGGGATCCTGATGTTATTATCCTGTGCAACTTATTCCATTGCCTCAGAGTGGAATTCCCTCACTGATCTCATTGTTATCATAAGCACCTTCGTGGCAGGACTGGCAGGTGTCACCCTGAATTTCGGAACCCTGACAAACCGCGTTACAACAACAGGTGAGGAGCTTGTGATCAGATGGAACACAAAAGTGTTCAGGAAGCGTATTTCAATAGCTGATATTACAGCCATTTCGGCTGATGAAAATGTCATTGCCATTACCCTGAAATCGGGTAAAAAATTAAGGTTCGGAACAAGAATGATGAAACTTCATGAGAAGCAGGCAGTCAGGAAATTTCTTAAGGAAACGACAGGCCTGTGAGGTAATTTCAAAAAAACAGACACCAGGTTCATTGCCAATTGAAAAATTAGTTTTAACTTTGTAGCGCAAAGTACTATAAAATTGCGATCATGAGCCAGCCAAGTCAGCATCTTGAGGATATAAAGGTCATAAAAAGGATAATGGAGGAGTCTTCCAGGTTCCTGTCGCTCAGTGGATTATCCGGAGTATTCGCCGGACTCTTCGCCATAGCGGGGACAGTGGTTGCGAAGATGATAATACCCGAATCGATGCTTGACGGTGATATATCTTCAGAGTCATTTTTGTCAGACCCTGAAGTCAGAAGGGTGATCTTACTTCTTATTGCCGATGCCGGAACAGTGCTGATACTTGCCCTGGCTGCAGCTGTGATTCTGTCATACAGGAAGGCGAAGAAGGCCGGTCATGCAATCTGGACAACAGTGACACGACGACTGCTGATGAATCTGTTCATACCACTTGCAACCGGAGGGCTGTTTATTATCTTCACCTTCGGCAAGATTCCCGGCAGCGTGACGGTGGCAGCAACACTTATCTTCTACGGACTGGCCCTCATCAATACTGCCAAGTTTACCCTTGGTGAGATTTACTGGCTTGGAGTTCTCGAGGTGATTACCGGGTTAGTGTGCCTGCTTATGCCTGGTTATGCTCTCATTTTATGGGCAGCAGGGTTTGGCCTGCTGCATATAATCTACGGTCTCTTTATGCATATCAGGTACAGGTAAGATGAAGGAGATCCTGGCTAACATAAACAAGTCATTTGAGAACAGGGTCAGGCTCGGGATAATGTCTGTGCTCTCCATCCAGCGAAGCATGGACTTCACCGGCCTGAAAGAACTGCTTGACGTCACTGACGGTAACCTGGCCAGCCACCTCAGGGCCCTGGAGGATGGTGGCTATATCTCAATGGAAAAGAGCTTCATTAACCGGAAGCCGAATACTACATACTCGATAACGGAAACAGGCATGGAGTCTTTCAGGAGTCACCTGAAGGCCCTTGAGGAACTGATCAGTAAACAATAAATTTTTTGTATAAACACTTTGAAAAGCAAAGTACTCTAAAATTAAATAAAATGGAAAATGAAATTTTCAAACTGGAAAAATGGTATCGTTCAATGACGGTGAAAATGGCCCTTCTGGGCTTTCTTGGGCTGGTGCTCCTGATCCCCCTTCAATTAATCAAGGAGGTAATAAGGGAACGGTCTGCCAATGCCGATACTGCACGCATTGAGATCGGCTCTCTCTGGGCTGCCTCACAGACAGTAACAGGGCCGGTGCTGAATGTGCCGGGGACCAAGGTAATCTCTGGCGACGGCAACTATGCGACAACCACCCTTCATATCCTTCCTGAGAACCTCACTGTCACAGGGAAACTGAGGCCGGAGATAAGGTACCGTGGTATTTATGAGACTGTAGTCTACGATTCGGATATTGATATAAAGGGTAACTTTTCTGTTGCCGGCTATGAGACCCTGAATGATTACATTTATCAGTGGGATCAGGCTTACATCACCATCGGTGTCTCAGACAACAGGGGTTTCCGCGATAAGGTTGAGCTCTCCTTCAATGATGAGTTAATCGGTGCACAGCCTGGCACCGGGCAAAGCGACCTGTTTGAAAAGGGGGTCTCTTTTCCGCTCTCTCTCACTCCTGAGGCAATAAGGGATTTCAGGGGTGACTTCAGCATCAGTTTCGGGCTGAAAGGCAGCGGCAGCATTCTCTTTGCCCCTGCAGGTCAGACAACGAGCGTGACTCTCTCATCTGACTGGGATGCACCCTCATTCGTCGGTACTTTTCTGCCTTCTGAACGTGATGTCACAGACAAGGGATTCACTGCCGGATGGATGGTGACGCATCTGAACAGGAGTTTCCCTCAGGCATGGACAGGTAGTGGATACATCCCATCCGAAGAGGCGTTCGGTGTAAACCTGATAATGGAGGCTGACCATTATACCAAGGCCGAGCGCAGTGCCAAGTATGGCATCCTGTTCATCATCATAACCTTCTTTGTGCTCATCATCGTTGAGATAAGGTCAACACAACGGATTCATATTTTTTATTACCTGCTTGTAGCAATGGCTCTCATCCTCTTCTTTTCTCTTCTTACCGCACTGAGCGAGCATATAGGCTTCAACCCGGCATATCTTGTCTCATCGGTTGCCACAATAGTTCTGCTTGCAGCTTTTTTCAGATCGCTCCTGGATAAACAATGGATTGTCTTGGTTATCAGCGGACTGCTTGCAGTATTATATGTTTTCATGTTTATTCTGCTGGCACTGAAGGATTACGCGTTCCTGGCAGGGAACATAGGATTGTTTGTGCTACTGGCTGTGCTGATGATGGTTTCGTCAAAGTACAGGCTCTTTCACGATTGAAAGAGTGGGGCTGACAGGATTATGTTTTTTCCGGTTTTTGCAATAACTTACATGCTTATTACAAAGGCCTGATACATGATCCTAAGAAGATATATTGAAGAACCGGCCGGGGAAGACTTTGACCTGGTCATCATCGGGGGAGGCATAACAGGAGCTGCAGTGGCGTATATTGCAGCTGCCAGGGGACTGAAGGTTGCGCTGTTCGAGAAGAAAGACTACGGCGGTGCAACCTCAGCTGCCACCTCCAAGCTCATCCACGGCGGGCTCAGGTACCTGGCCAACGGAGAGCTGAAGCTGGTGCGTGAGTCACTTCGTGAGAGAAGAATACTTGGTAACATAGCTCCCAATTTTGTCTACCCCCTGCCATTTGTTTTTCCCAACTATAAAAAGTGGGGAGGCAACATCTGGAAGATGATGGTGGGGATGTACCTCTATGACATGCTCTCATACGACAAGAAAGACACATGGGACAGGAGCAAGAAGCTGCAGAACCACAGGCTTATCTCTCACCGGAAGACTGTCAGGCTCGAGCCTAACCTCAGACAGGAGAAACTAAGAAACGCATTTTACTTCTTCGATTACCAGAGCATTTTCCCTGAGAGACTGACGCTGGCATTTATTAAATCAGCAGCAGAGTACGGAGCCAGGGTGTCGAACTATACACCAGTCGAAGGATTTATTTTCGATGCCAAAAGTAGGATCACAGGGGTTAAGGTGAGGGATATCTTTACAGGCAAGACGATGTCTGTAAAGGCAGACTTGGTAATTAACTGTGGCGGAACATGGGCTGACAAGATACTTGGGATGGCCTCAGAGAAGGATCTTCAGGTTCATAAGATCAAAAGGTCAGAGGGTATTCACATCATAACAAAAAGAATTGCCGGTAATCATGTAGTATCGATTCAGCGTGATGACGGAGGGCACATGATGATAATGCCCTGGCGTGACCACTCGCTTATAGGCACCACAGACAAGGAGTATATGGGTGACCCGGATGACTACCATGTTTCGCGGGAGAGCGTCAATGATGTAATCGAAGCCGTTAATCGTAATTTTGGCAGGAAGATATCAATTGAAGATGTGACGCATGCTTACGGTGGGCTTCGTCCGCTTATCGATGACCAGACTAAAGGCACCTACCAGACTTCGAGGAAATATGAAGTTTATGATAATGCTGTTGACGGCATAGAAGGGATGATCACTGTTGAGGGGGGCAAATACACCACGAGCAGAGGCCTCGCACAGGAGGTGCTGAAACTTATCTCTGTAAAGCTTAAAAGGACACTTTCAGATTATGTCTCTGACAACCTTTATCTTTCAGGATGTGAGATAAGAGACATGAAGCAGTTCATGATCAGGCAGCACCTTAATTATATTGATTTCGACAGGAAGACAATAGAATATGTCAGCCGGAACTACGGTACTGACAGCAAGGTTGTTTTCCAGATCGCCAGGGATGATAAGCAGCTAGCCGGGGTCATCAGCCATGACGGCGAGATACTTGCAGAGGTTGTTTATGCGATAAAATATGAAAGTGCAAGGACACTTCAGGATATCATGCTCCGGCGCACAGGAACAGGAACGCTGGGTAATCCGGGCATGGAAATTATAGGGAAAATAGCATCTCTCGCTGCTGAATTGCTGAACTGGGACAAGGCAAGGACAGAAGCGGAGACAGCATCAATCCTGAAGATTTACGAACTGCATTAATAATCAACCTCCCGGATAATGGACTTAACATACAGGAATATTTTTAAATGGGGTGACAAAAGAGAAGAGAATATCGCCCCGCGGATGGTTAAACTGATAAAGGAAAAGTTTGACTATAAGGATGATGATTTCAAGGATAAGCATCTTCCCGGGCTAGAGCAGGTCAGGATTGACAGGAGACCAGGACTTAAGCCACTGCAGCTTGATTTTATAAGGTCGATAGTTGGTGATGAGGATATCCTCACCGATGACTACTCGCGTGCCCGCTTCTCATGCGGGAAGTTCTACGGTGAGCTCCTCGATCTGAGACTCGGACTGGTTGACTCTGCTCCTGATGCTGTTGTCGCACCCGGGAGCAATGAAGAGATAGAGAAGATTATCAGTTACTGCAGCAGCGAACATATCCCGGTCATCCCTGTCGGAGGGCAGTCTTCAGTTACCGGGGCATTAAAAGCACCTTCAGGAGGCATTGCACTTGACCTGACAAAACATCTGAACAAGGTACTAAGGATAAGCACCGTCAATAAAACTGTGACTGTTCAGGCGGGTATTTCAGGGCCGTCGCTTGAGGCAGAGCTGAACAGCAAGGGTTATACCTGCGGGCACTTCCCCCAGTCATTTGAATACTCCACAGCTGGAGGATGGGTTGCAGCCAGGGGGGCAGGGCAGGCATCGACCGGTTATGGCAAAATAGAGGATATGGTTGTTGCTCTCAGGGTGGTAACTCCTGCAGGTGTCATCGAGACAAAAGATTATCCGAGAACGGCACAGGGATGGGATCTGTTCAGGCTCTTCATTGGGTCAGAGGGGACACTGGGAGTGATCACCGAGATCACCCTCAGTATACACAATTACAATCCTGCAAACAGAGTCTCTGCGGCCTTCATATTCCGCTCATTTGAACAGGCGGTTGAGGTTATGAGGAAGGCAATGCAAAGCGAGTACGGGAAGCCACACCTGTTCAGGATCTCTGACCCTGAAGAGACGGACATTGCCTTCCAAACCGGTGGCTTTGATAACAGCTTGTCAGATAAGGTATTAAGGCGGATTGGCTTCCTGCCCGGAGAAAGATGTCTCATGTTCGTGACGGTGGAAGGAGAAACAGATTATAATCGTTTTGTTCTGAAAAAAATAAAGAAGACAGCCCGCGAAGGCAGGGGTATGTTTATCGGCAAGAGCCCGGTAAAGAAATGGCTTGACCAGAGATACTCGAGTGCCTACATACGTGATCCGCTGATGGACCTTGGTATCATGACCGACACGCTTGAGACTGCGGTTACCTGGGAGAGCCTGATGAAGGTATGGTCATCAGCGCGTGCATATGTAAAGAAACGCCCGAAGACAGTATTTATGGTACATATCTCACATGTTTACGAAAACGGGGCGAACCTCTATTTCACCTTTCTCAGTCCCATGGAGAAGGGGAATGAACAGGATGACTTTTCTGCATTTCACAGTGGGCTGGTTGATACTATTGTGAATAACGGAGGGTCACTTTCGCATCATCATGGTGTGGGGAGGGTTCTGGCACCGTGGATGGAGAGCCATCTCGGAGAGAACTCCATGAAGGCATTCAATGCCATAAAGAGACATTTCGATCCGCAGAATATTATGAACCCGGGAGGCACACTCGGACTAATACAGGAAAAGAATGAAAACATCAGATGAGCTTATACTGTCAATAGACTTCGGCACTCAGTCGGTCAGGGCGGTTATTTTTGACCTTTCGGGAAACATAACAAGGTTAGCCAGGACAGAGATAGAACCCTATTTCTCTGTCGGCCCGGGTATGGCCGAGCAGCACCCGGAATATTTCAGGGACAGGATGTTTGAGACACTGAGGAAGCTCTTCAGTGAAGCCGGATCAGAGAGGGAGAGGATAAAGGCTGTATCCATCACCACTCAGAGGTCTACTCTGGTAAACCTGGACAAGGATGGCAATTCGCTCCGGCCTGCTATTTCATGGCTTGACCAGAGACAGACGGCCCCTGGCAAATACCCGGGAAAGCTGATGCAACTGGCGCTGAGGGTCGTAGGCATGAGAGAATCAGTTGTCTATTCAGTCAAGAACGGCGAATGCAACTGGATCATGCAGCACACTCCGGAAATATGGCAAAGGACTGATAAATATCTGTTGCTCTCCGGTTACCTGACCTTTGTGCTTACGGGTGAGTTCAGTGATTCGATCGGGTGTACCGTTGGATATGTGCCATTTGACTTCAAAAAGCAGGAGTGGGCTTCAGAAAGCCACATGAACTTCAAAATGTTCCCAGTGGAGAGGGAGAAGCTGCCCCGGCTCGTAAAGCCTGCCGGGATACTAGGATATATAAGCAAGGATGCCTCGGAGAAATCGGGCATACCTCAGGGCCTGCCGCTGATTGCCTCTGCAGCAGACAAGGCATGTGAGGTTCTGGGTTCAGGGGTGATCTCGCCTGATGTTGCATGCCTGAGTTACGGTACCACCTCAACGGTACAGACGACTCACAGGAAGTATTTTGAGGTGATACCGTTTTTCCCGGCTTATCCGAGTGCAATACCTGATCATTACAACACTGAAATAATGATTTTCAGGGGTTACTGGATGATCAACTGGTTCAAGAAGGAGTTTGGTCTCAAGGAAACACAGATTGCAGAGAAGACCGGCAGGAGTCCTGAAGAGCTGTTTGACGAGATGATCAGCACCATTCCTGCCGGGTCCATGGGGCTGACTCTGCAACCCTACTGGTCACCGGGACTGAAGACTCCGGGAACCGAAGCCAAGGGAGCCATCATCGGCTTTGGCGATGTACACACGAGAGCCCACATTTACAGGGCTATCCTTGAAGGACTTGCATACTCGCTGAGGGAGGGTCTTGAGAGAACGGTGAAGAGGACAGGCATAGGGGTAAGGAAAATAATCGTTTCAGGCGGAGGATCGCAGAGTAACCAGGCCATGCAGATCACAGCCGATATATTCAATATGGCGACCTTCAAACCTCACATTTATGAGACCTCTTCACTCGGTGCTGCAATTAACGCAGCTGTGGGGATGAAATTCTACAGCGACTATGATTCAGCTGTATCGGCTATGACGCGCCAGGGGGAAGAGTTTCTTCCTGACAGCAGAAATGTGGAAATATATAATGAATTATACAGCAAGGTGTATTCACGGATGTACAGGCATCTGCAGCCCCTTTACAGCCAGATAAGGAATATCACCGGCTATCCTCAGAAAATCTGAGCTGGCAGTGTTATTACAGAACCTTTATTTCCATTCTGCCACCTATTCCGAGCCTGTCACCAGCGATTATAACAACAGAAAGGAGTTCTTTGCTCTTAAGGGCTTTCTCTGTCACCTCATGCACCATCTCTATGTTCCTGACCGCATTGCAACAGGCAGTAGCATAAGCGTCAGCCAGTGCACCGCTGTGACAGGCTATCATGCAAGCATCTGCGATGCCGAAGCTGAGTGAATGGCCGACAGTGCCTGAGGAACAGCATATTGATAGCGGGGTGTCTTCAGGCTTTACTATCAGTCCTATTTTCCCTGACAGGGGTGAGTTACCGGCATAGACAGCGATTGTTGCCGGAGAGTTCAGTATCATGTATAGATCACCGCCGTTTTCTATTATTATCTCCTTTGGTCTTAATGTTTCCGAGATGTCATTGCAGATGTATTCTGCCATGGCGCCGGCCACGGCGCTCATAGGGCCGGTGCCTGCTGCCTGCGCTGCCTCTGACATTGATGTGATGAGCGGGTGCACGCCGGCCGGCGCCATGACCGGAACGAGCGAGGCCATGAATTCAGGGTGTGATGCTATATGTTTCTCAAGAATATCACGGTAATACAGTATCCGGCTCATGACATAGCTCTCCGTATCACCTGTGTAACTGGCAGAATCGACAGCCACCCACAGATCAGTCTCAAGGAAGGCAGACCTGAAGCTTCTCCACCGTTCATTACCCATGGTTTCACGGTAGAGCCGCGGCTGGTATGATTTGCTCTTACCCAAGGTCTATTGAAAAGAGCTTCAACGGACAGGCGGTCAGACAGAGCTCGCACATGACACACTTCTCTGCCTCAAAGGACAACTCTGCAGTCTGTTTTTCCATCGTCAGAGCCCCCGCGAAACATACTGCCGAGCAGGCTCCGCAGTGAATGCACAGATCCTCCTTATAGCTGATCTTCTTATCAATAGGATCGCACTCCACATTCTGCTTCCGGATATATTCCATTCCGTCCTTAAGAACCTTCACCGGAGCTGTCATCTCCATGACAAGGTGCCCTATCTTACCCGGTGAGACATCAGCCTTCACGATGTTGACCATGATGTCATATTTTTTGATCAGGTTATATGTTATTGGTTCCCCCGTTGCATCTGGTGGGAACGTCAGCACAAATCTTCTGCTTTTCATATTGGATATGTTTAAGGTCAAATTCTTATTTCCAGCTTATTCAGCCCTGTGGTCTTTGGGAAGAGTGCCACCGGCTCTGTGAGAAAGAAGCGCCCGGTGGTTATCTCCTCACGAAGCAACTCAGCTATTTCGCGTGCCACTTTTACACTTGAGAGAGGTGCCGTGCGGATCTTTTTACCCTTAAGGGATATTTCCCCGGAGAAAAGAGACTGATAATCGGTTCGACCAAGCACTTCATAGCCAGAGCCGTAATCAATGATGTTGGTCTCTATCTGGCTGTTACGTATCATTACCCTCCTGGCCATATCCTCATCGAGCAGGGGTACAGGTATGCCGATACCCACGAACAATGAGACACCGTATTTCTCAAAATATGCTGCCCTGATGAACCTGGTGTTCATCAGCTTTGCATCGCCGATGAGAGCCAGCGTAGCAGCATTGCCTACCGGCACACCGTGTTCGTTGACCGGCTTTCCGGTATTGAACTGTGTTCCATTCCATGCCACGTATCCTGTGGTGCCGCCCATGAAGATCCTCGTGCCGACACCAATGGTACGGAGCTCGGGGTCATTCAGCAGAGGGCTGAGCTCGCCGGAGGTGGAAAAGTTCGCATTACCTAGAGATGGGAGCAGTGTGCCCATGTAAGTATATTTTATCTTACCTGTGCTGTTTACTGCCACGTTGTAGTTCTGGTAGGCATTTCGCGGATTAAACATTATGAATTCGTTTATAGTATCCTTGTTTACCAGGGTCTTTATCTCTGTTCTCGGGTAACAGTCGGTACCCTTGCCGGTTGCCTGAAGGAGCACATCCTTTCCTGCTATGAGCTCTTCAATGACATGAGCACCACCATATTGATCATGCGGAAGTGCTGTCTCGGTAGCACCGAGATAAGCATCTACGGCAGCCACACCACCGCAGGCCGGGACATTGTTTAGGGTGAGTCTCTCCATTCGCATTGGCGGTGAGGTGTGACCGAAGTTGATAAACACGCCCGACGAGCACATAGGCCCAAATGTAGCTGTGGTGACGACATCGACCCTGCTCATAACCTCAGCAGGGGTGCTCTCTCTGCCCATCGCTGATACCTGTTCAGCTGTCAGAACCACGGCTTTGCCGCTTCGGATCTTCTCATTGATCTCTTCTACACTTCTCTTTTTTGCCATAATAAATATATTAAAGTACGCATATACAACACTATACAGTGATCTCTCACTGTGTTAAAATCTTTGTCGGGCTTACAGGGGCTCGCAAAAATCTCAATTCATAATTCCCTCACAAGGGTAGGTGTTAGCACCTTTCAGGGTATTGCACCCAGCGGTTGCTAGAGGTTCTCAGAGCCTAATCTCTCCCCTCTTCTCTATAAACCAAAACTTCTCTTGCGAAAAGAATGGATAGTGAGACAAATATACTGATTTTTGTAATACCTTCTCCAACTGATAGTTTTTACATTTTTTAAAAATAAGGATAATGATTTACAGGGTTAAGTTTGCAGTTGTTGTCGGGCTACTCCTGCTTATCTCATGTGTTGAAGAAAAGAACCGCGGAATAGAGGTGATGACCTTAAACATCAGGTTTGACAATCCGCGTGACAGTATCAATGCATGGCCAAACAGGGCAGCCATTGTTGCCGGTTTCATTACAGAGCAGGAACCTGAACTTCTCGGGATGCAGGAGGTTCTGTGGCATCAGTATGAGTATCTTGACTCTGCCCTTGCCGGATTCGGGTCTGTTGCGGCAGGGCGTGATGACGGAGTGCGCAAGGGGGAGGCCTGTCCGGTATTCTACTCTGCTGACAGGTTCAGCGAGTTCGGCAGCGGGACTTTCTGGCTCTCGGCTGCACCTGATGTGCCGGGGTCAGTTGGGTGGGGTGCTGCTCTGACACGGATTGCCACATGGGTAAGACTGTATGACAAAATGGAGAGAGATACATTGCTTTTTTTCAATACTCATTTTGATCATATAAGTGATTCAGCAAGGATAATGAGCTCTGGTGTGTTGCTCGGCAAGGTCAGGGAGTTATCAGGCGGCAACAACTTTATCATTACCGGTGACTTCAATGCACTGCCTGAGAGCATGGCGATAAGGAGAATGATGGAGGGTGATTTTGCAATTGACAGCTACCTTATTACAGAGACACCACCGGCAGGGGAGAGCTACACTTTTAACGGCTGGAGGGCTGTACAGGGTGATGGTCGCATAGATTATATCTTCGTCCGAAGTGGGATGAAGACCCTTTCACACCACACTTGGAAGATCATTAAGGATGGTGTCTTCATCTCTGACCACTGGCCGGTGACGGCGGACATCAGCTATTAAACTTTCATGCCCTTTTCCGATAGGCTGTGATAGCAAGAGCGATGAAGGAGATGGCAAGAAGAGAGAGGGCGGCTATGCTGGCTGCTATATCACCGAAGCCTGATCCTTTTAGCATCACCATTCTGTTAATCTTCATAAGATGAGCGACGGGGTTCACATGGTTGAACTGCTGTGCCCATTGCGGCATGCTCTCAGACGGGGTGAAGATGCCACTCATAAGGACAAAGATCATCACAAAGAAGAACGCGACAAAGAGAAACTGCTGCTGTGTTGATGCCATAGTGGAGAAGAACAGCGCCAGTCCGAGAACGGCAATAAGGAAGATAGCGGCACAACCGAAGAAGAGAAACAGGCTTCCTTCAAACGGAATATCGAATGCTATCCATCCCACGATGAGTCCAAGAGCAAGGTCAAGGAGCCCTATGATGAAGAAGGGAATGACTTTTGAGGCTATCAGCTGCCATTTCATGACAGGTGTAACATTGATCTGCTCGATAGTGCCAATCTCCTTCTCTCTGACGAGATTAAGACCTGCCATAAGCAGTCCTATCGCTGTAATAAGTATAACCAGCACTCCAGGAAGCATATAATACTTATAATTGAGGGTAGGGTTATACCAGAAGCGGGGAGAAGCTGTTATTCCCGGCACTGATGACGGAGCATTGCCCCCGCTGAGGATAATATCCCTGTTATAATCGCGCACAACAGAAGAGAGGTAGCTCCATGCCAGCTGGGCGTTTGTTGCATTTACAGCATCGGCAAGAACCTGGAGTTGCGGTCTTGTAACACCCCTGAAGCCGGCTGAGAATCCTTCGGGAATAATAAGTACTATCTCTGCATCTCCCGCTAAGAGCAGCTCTTCAGCCTCCGCATAGCTCCGTGGCGTATCACTGACGCTGAAGAATGACGATCCTGTAAGTCGTGCAATAAGTTCACGTGAGGCAGGAGTGTGGTCATTGTCTGTCACAGCCAGGTCAACGCGCTTTATCTCAAAGGTGATAGCCGGCACAAGAATGAGCATCTGCAATAGCGGAACCATGATTATGGCCCTGGCCATGAACGGGTTACGGCGGATCTGCCTGAACTCTTTTTTCAGAAGGAAGAGCAGCTTTCTCATTTGCCTCCCTCCCCTAACCTTACTTTGAACTTCCTGGCGCTAAGGACGATGAAGAAGACTGTCATCAGAACAAGTATCAGAGTCTCCTTCCAGACAAAACTGAAGCCCGATCCCTTGATCATGACTGAGCGTATTATCTCAACGAACCACCTGGGGGGTAGCAACATGCTGAAATAGTCGTAGCCCTTCGGCATATTCTCTATCGGGAAAATGAATCCCGATAGCAGCAGACTGGGCAACATCAGGGTGAGGAATGAGATGAAGATGGCATTCTCCATCTTCTGGACGGATGTTGAAACCAGAATGCCAATGGCGAGCCCCAGCAATATGTAGAGCATACATTCAGCCATCAGCAGTGATATGGAGCCCATTACAGGAAGGCCGAAGACGAACCAGGCCATGATCAGTATCACAATTACGTTAACAAGTGACAGGAAGAAATAGGGTGCTACTTTGCCTATAACTATCTGCCATGGCTTCAGTGGAGATACAAGCAATACCTCCATTGTTCCGAACTCCTTCTCACGAACAATTGTTACGGAAGTCATCAGGGCGCAGACAAGAATCAGGATAAGGGTGATAACCCCGGGGACAAACATGAACTGACTTTCGAGATTAGGATTGAAGTACATCTTTACCTCAGTATTAATGACGGGTAATGACTCCGTCACTTTATTTGTAAGGGTAGCAGACCAATCGTTCAATATGGCGGTGGTATAACCTGTCACCAGGCTGGCAGTGTTTGGTTCGGAGCCGTCAGCAATAATACTTACGGTGACGTTTCCGTCGCGGGTCAGCCTGGCACTCAGCTCTTCAGGGAAGACAATTACAGCCTTTATCTTTCCCTGCCTGAATACCTCATCAATTTCGCTGTATGATTTGATATTATGGCTGAGGGTAAAGAATTCTGATGCTTCGAGCTTCATGATAAGTTCTGACGAGACCTCATCATGAGCATTGTCCAGAACGGCTATCGAGGCGTTGGTGAGGTCAGTGCGCACTGCATATCCGAAAATGAGTATCTGGGCTGCCGGCAGCCCGAACAGGATTATCAGTGTCCTGTAGTCGCGAAAGATATGAAGGAACTCTTTCCTTACGAATGCCATGAACCTCTTCATACGGACTCTTTTTTTGGTCTTGTGATTTTCACAAAGAGTTCTTCAACCGATGCTGTACCGTATTTCTGACGGAGTGCAGCAGGCGTATCAAGAGCAACAATTCTGCCCTCATTCATAATAGTCACCCTGTCGCAGTATTCCGCTTCATCCATGTAATGTGTGGTAACGAAGACAGTGATACCATTGCCGGCAGTCTCATATATCATCTCCCAGAACTGTCGGCGTGTAATAGGGTCTACGCCGCTGGTAGGTTCATCGAGGAAGACTATCTCAGGCTCATGGAACACGGCAACTGCAAAGGCCAGCTTCTGTCTCAGACCCAGGGGCAGTGATCTGATGAGTGTGTCTGCATAGCCCGTGAAATTGAGCCTGGAGAGGAGTTCAGGTGTTCGGGTGCGTATCTCTTTCATCCGCATTCCGTAAATACCTCCGTAGAGTTCTATATTTTCACTTACAGTAAGATCCTCATACAGGGAGAATCGTTGCGACATATAGCCGATGCGTTTCTTTATCTCCTCCGGGTTGTGTGCTGCGTCGATACCTGCCACCTTCACTTTGCCTGATGATGGTCGTGAAAGTCCGCAGAGGATGCGTATGGCAGTTGTTTTACCGGCGCCGTTGGCCCCTAGAAAGCCGAATATCTCACCCTTATAGACATCAAATGTCAGGTTGTTGTTAGCGACGAACGAGCCAAACTTCTTGACCAGGCTGTCAACCTCTATGACCTTCTGTTCATTCATCAGCTTTCCCGTTTCATGAGTTCAAGGAAGACATCCTCGATGCCCGCAATGATCTCCGTAATTGAGGCATCCGGAAGTCCTGCGGTGTTCAGGATGCTTATAATATCATCAGGCCTGGTGCCCTCGGGCAGCGTTATGTGGACGGAGTCACCGAAGGGCTCGCAGCTTAAGGCAAGGGGCAAGGAGCGAAGGGCAAGGAGCAGTTTGTATTTTTCAGGATGTCTGACAGCGTATAGTCTCTTTGTATATGATTTTCGGATGTTATCAGGGGTATCGATGCCCATGATTTTCCCTGACTGGATCAGGGCGATGCGGTCACAGCGTAATGCCTCATCCATGTAGGGAGTTGAGACGATGATTGTGATACCTTCTGCTTTAAGACCTGACAGCATCTCCCAGAACTCTGTGCGTGAGACGGCGTCGACACCGGTGGTAGGTTCGTCGAGGATAAGGATCTTCGGTTTGTGAATCAGAGCACATGAGAGTGCCAGCTTCTGTTTCATCCCACCCGAGAGTTTTCCGGCAAGACGTTTTCTGAACGGTTCTATCTGCTTGTAAATGGGTTCGATCAGATGATAGTTTTCTTTTATCGTTGTGCCGAAGATCGTGGCATAGAAGTCGAGGTTCTCCTGCACGGTCAGATCCTGGTAAAGGCTGAATCTGCCGGGCATGTAACCGATATGGTTGCGAAGCTCCTTATAGTCTCTGACGGTATCGAGTCCGAAGAGAGTCATTCTTCCGTCTGACGGAATGACGAGTGTTGCGGCGATGCGGAACAGGGTTGTCTTGCCTGACCCGTCAGGGCCGATAAATCCGAATAACTCCCCTTCACCGATGCTGAATGAGACATTGTCAACGGCAGTGAGATTGCCGAAGCGGTGGGTTACATTATATGCCTCTGCTGCAGCCATTATTTTTGGAAGATAGCTTCTCCGGGCATACCTGATTTTATTGAGCCATCATTTGGCACCTCGATTGTAACAGCGTATACAAGTGTCACGCGTTCTTCCTTTGTCTGGATGATCTTAGGGGTGAACTCAGCCTTGTCTGCCACCCTGATTATTGTGCCGGCGAAGGTTCGGAATCCCTTTTCTCCTTCGTCGATACGTGCTGTACAGGTGTCTCCGATCTTTACATCGGCCAGTTGTGCGCCGCTTACCCATACCTTCAGTTCCATTGTTTTAAGGTTGGCAAGCTTCACCAGGGGTTTGCCGGCGGCTGTTAGTTCGTAGGCAGAAGCGTAGGTCTCGATGACTGTTGCGTCGAAGGGAGCTGTTACTGTACTGCGGGTTATCTGTTCGTTAAGGATTGCGCGTTTGGCTTCCACGCCCTGTAATTCCGCGGCAACGGATCGTCGCTGGGTGCTGTTGGTGTCGGCTTGTTTCCTGAGGACCTCAAGCTGTCCTGTCAGGTCATCGAGTTGTTTCTGTGTGGCGGCGCCGTCAGCGAGCATGCGGCGCGTACGCTCAATATTGATATTAAGGTTATCGATCTGCTGGCGTATAACCGCGTCCTGCGCCGCTATGCCCGCCAGGCGCGCCTGCGCCGCCGCCGTCACCGCTGCCAGCTCGGCACGCTGAAGAACCAGCATGGTGGTGTCGGTGACGGCGATGACGGCGCCGCCACTTACATCCATTCCCTCATCGACATTCATTGCCACTATCCTGCCTGAGGTCTCGGCAGAGATGATCAGATCATCAGCCTCAAAGGTGCCCCAGGCATCAGCGTCACTCTCACCCCGTCCGCAGCCGGAGAGAAGCATAAGTAACGCTACAGGTATTATGTACTTCTTCATATTATTCTATTTATTTATTCCGGTTATGTTTATATACTCGACCTCAGCCCTTGAGATGTTTATCTTTCTCATTGCTGCACTTATGACTGCCTGCTTCTCCCCGTTAAGCTCGGTCAGATAGTCTGAGGCTGTGATAGTACCGTTCTGCAGCTGTGAGGCTGATACGGCAGCAATCTTCTGTCTTATCATGATCAGCTCCTCATCTCGTTCAGCAGCCTCACGCAATGCTTCTATCTCAGCCATCTTCACGGTAAGCACCCTCTGCAGTGACTCTTCAGTGGCACTCTTGTTTATATCAAGCAGCTGCTGTTGAAGCGTCAGCGACTTACGCTCGTTGCTGGACTTGTTCCAGTCGAAAATAGTCCATTTGATGCCTACCCCTACCGAATAATAAGGATCAGGAACCTCTGAGAAGAAGTTGTTGCCAGGAGGCAATCCGTAGCCTGCCTGTGCAAAACCGAAAGCTCTCGGCATGCGTTGGCTCTTTAGAAGGTCTTTACTGGCGTCGAGCTGCCTTATCCGCACATCGAACAGCCGTATGTCAGGATTGTCAATTGTCTCTTCTCCAGTGATTGCAGGCTCTGGAAGAAGAAAAGAATCGTCTTCAGCGAAGGTCATGCCGGTTATCTGCCCGAGCGCTTTTCTGAGTGCATCATGACGGTGCCGTATCTCCAGAAGCATCTGTTCAGCCTTTATCTTTTCGGCATTAAGAACATCAACCGTCACCTGCGCGATGACACCGTTCTTCACACCCGACGAGGCCTCTTTTATCCGGGCATCAAGCTCAGAAAGAAGAACCGTGGTCACTTCAGCCTGGCTCATGGCCAGAAGCATCGGGAAGTAATAACTGTTTACCTGATCATGCAGACGGTAGATCGCCGCCTCGTTCTGTTTCATGTTAAGCTCCTCTATTACCTCTTCCACCGCTCTTGCGTTGCGTGTCACACCACCATCCCATATTACCTGGCTGATGTCCAGAGTGGCTTTATAGAATTGATGTGGTATGGAAGGGGCAGTGCCGGGAGGTATCGGGAGGCTGCCGTAGATTGCTTCGACATCTGGAATGTCAGAGTAGTAGGCGTAGCTGCCGTTAATGTCCACCCCGGGCAGGTAGCCTGATGAGAGGTTCTTATCGCGCAGTGCGGATATCTCCGCATAGATATCCCGCTCTCTTGCAAGCGGTGTTGCTGCTGCTGCCGAGTCATAGCACTGCCAAAGCGTAACAACCGCTTGTCCGCCTGCGGCAGCGAACGTCAGCAGCAAAGAACAGGTCACTATTGCCTTTTTCATTTCTTCCGGTTTTTTAATGCTGCAATTACAAAGTCTGAGGCAAAATCTTTTCTTGCCTGCATAAAATTGTTGAAGCTCTTGTTATCGCCAAGCTGTTCCATCATCATCTTCATGACATTGCGTGCGGCAAAAGGAAAGATGGCCATGGATACGACTGTCACCATGAGTTGCGGGAGCTCTCCTTTTTTGATGCCGTATTTCCTGAGTTCCCTGGAGTGTTGCTTATAAATGACATCACGCATCTCAGAGTAGCGGAGTGTCTCTCGGATACCCTGAACCAGCTCGGGATTATGAGAGATCTCATTCAGGAGAAAGAGGGGGAGGTTTGGATTTTTGATAAGGATATTTATATGTTCCTCGTAATAGAGTTTTATCTTTTTCTCGAAGGAGATATCCATCATGAAAACGGAGAGTATTTTTTCGAACATCTTTTTGAGCAGTACCTGGAATACAGCCTCAAAGAGCAGTTCCTTCGACCTGAAGTAATAATGAAGGAGGGCTTTGTTTATTTCTGCACGGTCGGCTATCTCCTGCATTCGTGCTGCAGCGAACCCCTTTTCCTCGAAGACTTCGGTAGCGGCTTTAAATATCCTCTCCTGGGTCTGAAGATCTGTATTTTTTGTTTTAACCATCAGGATTAACTTTAAGGTTTAACCAGCTGGTCAAAGATAAACTTTATTTTTGAACCAAGCAAATTTTTTTTCAATTGGTTTCATCTTCATCCGGTTATCCCCAGAACAGAGGTATGCAGAGTTAAGGCTGCCTGCCCCGGCTTATCGGGGAGTATCACAATTTATTAGCCTAAACTGACAGTGTAACTCAGTTTAAAACTCTGTGTCCTCTGTGGTAAAAGGGTTGCTGCAGGAGTCGTCTTTTTTAACACAGAGTTACTCAGAGTTAAGGCAGAGTTTCACTGTTTATTTGCTTAACCTGCCAGTGGTATTCAGTACAAAACTCTATGCCCAGGACATTCCCTATATGTGAATTTAAATCAGTAAATTAGTGCTTTCATGATTCAACTGCCTGAGAATACAGGAAATGACGAAAAAAGCTTAATATGAAAAGCATCAGGAAAATCATCATCCGGACCATCGGAGCTATCGCTGCCGTAATAATAGTAATATTGGGATTCTACATGATACTCATGTTTTTATCTGTGAGAAAAATGACTCCGGTTGAAACATCGAGGATAACAGATGAAGTCTTTGCTGTCAGGGACAGATATGTGAACATGTACCTTGTGAAAGATGGCAATAGCTACCTTGCGATTGATGCCGGTATAAAGAAACCAGCTGTCAGGGGAGAGCTCAAAAAACTTGAAATTGACCCTGATGATGTGACCACACTGCTTCTGACGCATACTGACAGTGATCATGCTGGTGCAATGAAACTTTTCAAAAATGCAACTGTATACATGCATGAAGACGAAGTACAGATGATCAACGGGGAGACAGGTCGTTTTCTATTCTTTGGAAACAGGATTGATGCCAGTGAGTACAAGCTTCTCAACAAAGAGATCCTTACCATCGGAGAAATCAGGATAAGACCGATACCGACACCCGGACATACCGCAGGAGCAACCTGCTACCTGGTGAACGATAAATACCTGTTTACGGGTGATGCTTTGAGCCTTTACAATGGTTACATTGAACCCTTTCCCCGTTTCATCAACAAAAGTGCCCGAAAAGCCAGGGAGTCAATGAAGAATATCACGGAGCTTGAAGGTGTTCAATATATCTTTACGGGTCATCACGGATACGCAGATGATTTTTCCAAAGCTGTCAGCAAAAGATAGCCGTAGATTTTCCCTTAAACAAAACCGTTACACATGTTGTTATCTTCTAAAACAGGTACAACATGAAAACCAGGACAATAGAAAAGATATTGCCTCCTCCTCCGGTGCATTTTGTCGGAGACGGCTTCAGGGTGCACAACTTCATTCCCGGTGTACACCCTCTTTCCATGCAGAGGATGGATCCGTTCCTTATGCTCGATTACAACTCTAAATACTATTTTTCCCCTACCGACCGGCCCAGGGGTGTGGGTGTACATCCTCACAGGGGCTTTGAGACTGTCTCCATCGCCTACAGCGGCAGGATCGCCCATCATGACAGCTTTGGCAACAGTGGTGTTATTGGTGAAGGAGATGTGCAATGGATGACAGCCTCATCCGGATTGCTTCACAAGGAGTATCATGAGAAGGAGTTTGCACGCAATGGAGGGGATTTCCACATGGTTCAGCTCTGGGTCAACCTTCCTTCAAGGTTCAAGATGATCCCTCCCAAGTACCAACCCATCACAAATGATCAGATGGGCAGATACATTCTTCCGCATGACGGAGGAATAATTGAAGTTATTTCAGGTGATTATGAGCGTGTAAAGGGACCGGCTTCAACCTTCTCGCCGGTCTCACTCATCAATGCTAAGCTCAACCAGGGAGGGAAAGCGTCATTCGGTTTCCCGTCAGTAAATAATACCGCGCTGCTTGTGATTGAGGGCGAGATACAGGTCAACGTTACTGATAATGTGCCGGCAGACCACTTTGTGCTTTTCAGAAATGATGGCGAACAATTTGAGATTACGGCAAAGGAGAAGAGTGTTGTTCTCATCATGAGCGGAGAGCCGCTCAGGGAACCGATCGCTGCCCACGGCCCGTTTGTTATGAATACCAGGGCGGAGATACAGCAGGCCTTTGAAGATGTCAGCAGCGGAAAGTTCGGTCATCTTGATGACTGATTGACAGTTGCCACCTGACAATATTTGAGATTATCCATTATCTTTAGGGCTTATTGATCCTGAATGCTGAAGAATATTCTTCTTATAGGTGCCGGAGGCTTCCTGGGGAGCATAGCCAGGTATTTCGTCTCCCTGCTTAACCTGAGCATCAGTTTTTACTCAGTACCGGTTGGAACTCTCATCGTTAATGTGGCAGGAAGCTTTTTAATAGGATTCTTAACGGGCATTGCCGAAAAGAGCATGATCCTTTCAACTGAATGGAGGCTGTTTCTGATGGTAGGCCTGTGTGGCGGATTCACAACATTCTCCACATTTACAAATGAGAACCTCATGCTTCTCCACAACGGACAATTGCTTGCGGTGCTCCTCTATACAGGACTGAGTCTCTTCCTGGGCTTTATAGCCGTTTATGCAGGATATATTATTACAAATATTCTCTGATAATGAAAACACCGGATCACGCCGTCATGAAGGTTTATGCCAGCTCGACCGACCGTCTGGGCTCGAAACTGCTCTACGAGGCCATCGTATATAAAGCAAGGGAAGAAGGACTGTCAGGTGTGACAGTCCATCGTGGAGTGATGGGATATGGTCTGAGCAGCCATATCCACTCGTCACGATTCTGGGAACTGACAGAGAAGCTTCCGGTGGTGATAGAAATTGTTGACACCCGTGAGAAACTTGAAAATTTCTATACCATCATTGAACCCGAATTGAATGCTCTTCCGAAGGGATGCCTTGTAACATTCAGCCCTGTTGAAATAAGGCTCCAAAAACCCGGTGTCACGGGTCAGAAATAGGTCAATAAAAAATATTTCAAAAAAAACTTAAAAAAAATTTGGATATTAATGTTATTTAAATCTAACTTTGTGTTAGAAATATTTAACACATATATTATGAAAAGAGCGTTAATTGCATTGGTAGTATCATTGATTGTGCTTGTAACGACAGCACTCTGGTTCTTCAAAGTGGAGAAATCCATTACCGGTCCCGAGGTATTAACCTTTGGTATAATCATCGTATTGGTTGGTTTCGGGTTGTATTTCGCATATATGAGATTTACAGGAGCACAGAGGGGTGAGCCTCCTGAGGATGAATTGTCAAAGAGGATGTTGCAGAAAACAGCTGCCTGGTCATACTACATCTCGCTTTACATGTGGGTATTCATGATCTGGCTGAAAGACAGGGTTACCCTTGACACTGAACAAGTCCTTGGTGCCGGCATTCTGAGCATGGCTGGCAGCGGCGGCA
>JALOMO010000037.1 GCA_025455395.1 Bacteroidales bacterium | reverse complement strand
CTTGATATAGGTGATATAATCGGCGTGAAAGGGTTTGTCTTCAGGACCCAGATGGGAGAGATAACCCTTCATGTAACCGGGCTGACACTGCTCAGCAAGTCACTGAAACCTCTTCCGATAGTCAAGGAAAAAGACGGTGTACTGTATGACGCAGTAACAGACCCCGAGATGCGTTACCGCCAGCGCTACGTCGATCTAATTATCAATCCTGAGGTACGGGAAGTCTTCCGTAAACGAACACAGATCATGAAGTCAATGCGTGAGCTTTTTGATGCAAGAGGATATCTCGAGGTTGAGACCCCTGTGCTGCAGTCCATCCCGGGTGGAGCAGCAGCACGACCGTTCATCACTCATCATAACGCTCTTGACATACCTCTCTATCTTCGTATCGCAGACGAACTCTACCTGAAAAGGCTTATCGTGGGCGGGTATGACGGAGTATATGAGTTCGCAAAGGATTTCCGTAATGAGGGAATGGACCGTACTCATAACCCGGAATTCACTGTGATGGAGATCTATGTAGCCTACAAAGACTATAACTGGATGATGGAGTTCACCGAGCAGATACTTGAAAAGGTTGCAACAGATCTGCATGGCACCACAAAAGTGCCTTTCGGAGAACATGTTATTGATTATGCCCGTCCCTACAGGCGCGTATCAATGACTGAGGCAATAAAGGAATATGCAGGAATTGATATCACAGGAATGAGTGAGGAGGATCTGCGCAACGAGTGTGACAAGCTTGAAATAGGCCACTCCCCCTCAATGGGCAAGGGAAAGCTGATAGACCTTCTTTTCGGGGAGAAGTGTGAGCATCACTTTATTCAGCCGACATTTATCATCGACTATCCGCAGGAAACATCGCCGCTTACCAAGAAGCACCGCAGCAAAGAGGGGCTCACTGAAAGATTTGAGCTGATGGTAAACGGCAAGGAGGTGGCAAATGCATATTCAGAACTTAATGATCCGATTGACCAGCTTGACCGTTTCCAGGAGCAGATGCGTCTCTCGGAGAAGGGAGACGACGAGGCGATGTTTATTGATATGGATTTTGTGAGGGCTCTTGAATATGGTATGCCTCCTACCTCCGGAATGGGAATAGGTATCGACAGACTTACAATGTTCATGACAAACCAGCCATCGATACAGGATGTGCTTTTCTTCCCGCAGATGAAGCCGGAGGCAGGCAGGGTTTGAAGCAAGGAGCCATCCTTCGCCAAGGCTACGGATGGCGATGCAGAGCACAGGGCTAAAAGTGAGACAGAATGAGTGAGACCAGAAGTAGAGAGCTGAAGCTGTTGCTAAAAAATCTTGATACCCCATTTAAAATCCAGGAGTTTCTGGATTCCATTCCCTATAATTCTACAGAACGAACCCTCTCACCACTGATAGTGATGAAGGAGAAGATGGCCCATTGCATGGATGGAGGGATGTTTGCAGCAGCTGCACTGCGTAATCTTGGATATCCGCCCCTGATAGTCGATCTTGAGGCTGACAACGACGACGATCATATCATCGCTGTCTTCCGTGAAAGGAAATGCTGGGGTGCTATTGCCAAGTCAAATACTACCGTGCTGCGCTTCAGAGAGCCTGTTTACAGGTCGCTGCGCGAACTGGCAATGTCATACTTCGATCTTTATTACAACCTTAATTCACAGAAAACTCTCAGGAGCTACTCGCGCGTCATTGACCTGTCGCGTTTTGACGATCGGGATTGGGAGACAACGGAAGAAGACCTTGAATTTATCGGAGACTATACATTTAAAGTAAAGCATTACCGCCTGATAACCGATCAGCAGGAACGGAAACTGAATAAAGTGCCAAAATACCTGTACGATGCCGGTTTTGAAGGTGCAGATATCAACGGTCTCTTCAAGCCCGTTTAGATGCGATTTTTAGAAATTATCTGAGTCTTTTGGTCAGGCTCTTTATCTCCTGCAAAGGAGAGGCATTCTTATACAATATCCTGTAAACAGCATTTGCTATAGGCATATCAACACCCAACTGTTTATTGACCTCGTTGATACAACTGGAAGCATAATATCCTTCTGCCACCTGTGTCATCTCAAGAAGTGCATTGCTGACACTGATGCCTTTACCAATCATGTGGCCTAGTGCCCTGTTCCGGCTGAACTGGGAATAGCCGGTAACCAGGAGGTCTCCAAGATAAGGTGAGTCGGTTATATCGCGGTTATCAGGTGAAACAGCCTCGACAAAACGTCGCATCTCGCCTGTGGCATTTGCAAGCAGAACAGCAATAAAGTTATCGCCGTATCCCAATCCGTGAGCTATACCTGCAGCAATAGCGTAGATATTCTTCATCACAGCCGCATACTCGGTACCAAAGATGTCTCCTGATATGATAGTCATTATCCATCTGTTGGAGAACAGTTCAGCGACACTTTCCGCTCTGTCTCTTCCTGGTGAGGCAAAGGTCAGGTATGTGAGTTTTTCCATTGATACCTCCTCAGCATGACTGGGACCTGTAATGATAACTATGTCATCATAGGGTATATCATAGTGCATGTGCAGGTATTCTCCGACGACCGTGTTTTCTACCGGGACAATACCTTTTATACCAGTGCATACTACCTTCCCGGTGAAGGCCTCGTCATCCAGCCCTTCAAGTTCTGCTTTAAGGAAGGCAGCCGGAGTTACAAGTATAATGATCTCTGAAGCTCTGACAGCGTCATTGATATCATCCACAGGCTCAATAAGGTCGGGATCAAACTTAACTGAAGTGATGTAGTGCGGATTCTGGTGATAGCGTCTCACATGGCGGAATATCTCCGGCCGGTCAAAATACCAGGTAACTTTTTTACCGTTTGTGGTAAGCACCATTGCTATTGCTGTTGCCCAGCTGCCTGATCCAACGATTGTAACATCAGAAGTTTTAATCTCCGGCATCACCTTTTATTTGAAGCAAAGTTAGAAATAGTAGTGGCAGAAGAGAGCAACTATAGCTGTTTTTAATAAAAAACCCCTCTGTTGAGGGGCTTTTTATTTACAGATTGTGCTTTTTAACAAAGTCATCTATCACCTCTTCAAGATTGGGGCTGCCAATCTCCTGCAGATCGTAATAGACCCGCGTGTTTGGTTTCTTTATCTTAATGATCCGGTTCAGGTCAATGGGTGTGCCGATAATAACAGAGTCACAGTCCGTGTTATTTATCGTAGTCTCCAGATCCTTCAGCTGCTGTTCACCGTATCCCATTGCAGGCAGCAGTGTGCCAATGTTAGGATATTTCTCAAAGGTCTCGGTCATTTTTCCTACAGTATAAGGTCTCGGATCAATGATCTCTGAGGCTCCAAACTTCCTGGCCGCAACCACACCTGCACCTATCTTCATCTCTCCGTGCGTTAGTGTCGGGCCATCCTCTACTACGAGAACGCGTTTGCCCTTTATAATGGAAGGATCATCAACCTTTATCGGCGATGCTCCGTCAACCACAACAGCCTTCGGAGCTACAAGCTCAATACTTTCGCGTACTGTCTGAATATCTTCAGGGGCCGAGCTGTCCATCTTATTTATCACAACAACATCAGCTATTCTCAGGGTAACCTCACCGGGGTAATACCTGAGTTCATGACCTGCCCGGTGCGGATCGGTGACAGTGATCATAAGGTCAGGGTTGTAGAATGGGAAGTCATTGTTGCCTCCATCCCACAATATAACGTCACAGCCTGACGGATCCTTCTCAGCAGCTCTCAGAATAGCCTCATAATCAACTCCTGCATAGATCACATTACCTCTGACAACATGAGGTTCATATTCCTCCATCTCCTCCACAGTGCAATTGTGCCTGGCCAGGTCTGATACGACTGCAAAACGCTGAACCTTCTGCTCAACAAGATTACCGTAAGGCATCGGGTGGCGAACAGCTACTACCTTAAGTCCTTTCTTCATGAGCAGCTCTATGACCCTTCTTGATGTCTGACTCTTGCCGCAACCGGTACGTATAGCTCCCACTGCAATGACCGGCTTCGTGCTCTTCACCATGGTCTCATTCCATCCGAGCAGGATAAAATTGGCGCCGTTGGCATTGACAATAGCACTAATTGACATTACTTTTTGATAAGTCACATCACTGTAAGCAAAGACACAGTCTGTCACTTTGAGATCCTTTATAAGCTTCGGCAGATCATCCTCGGAATAAATCGGGATGCCGGTAGGATAAAGTTTACCTGCAAGCTCGGCAGGGTACTTTCTGTCATCAATATCAGGTATCTGGGCTGCGGTGAAGGCAACAACGTTGTAGAGTTCGTTGTCGCGAAAATATGTATTGAAGTTGTGGAAATCCCTGCCGGCAGCTCCAATAATGATAACATTCCTCTTTAACATAAAACCTCCTTGTTAATTATTTATTTTAATAATTTATTATCCGTATATCCTTGTAAATGTGTCAGGCAAATTTATAATTTGTAACTGAATTGAAAACTGATTTTAAACATATTCTCAAAAACTGACATATTATATAATATTTTGATAATATGACAGTTAGTAAATCAGTATGTTTTTGTTGAAGAATTTCGATCTAAATATTTTTTATCTTTCCTTATTGGCAAAATCTTTGTAGTATCAGAACCCGGATGAACGTCCTCGCCCACATATATCTTTCAGGTGACACAGATGATACCATTATTGGGAATTACATCGGTGATTATGTCAAGGGACGTGACTATCTTAAGTACCCGGAAGCTATCAGGAAGGGAATAATCCTTCATCGGCACATAGATGCCTTTACTGACAGGCACCCGGTTGTGCACCGCAGTAAAATGCACTTCACAGGCAAGTACAGGTTATATGCAGGAGTTATAGTTGATATACTTTATGACCATTACCTTACAAAAGAGTGGGATCTCTTCTCGCGAAGACCGCTTGAGAGTGTTACCTATAATTTCTACAGGGCGATGGTCAATAATTATGAGATACTTCCTGAAATGGTACGTGAAAAGATGCCCTTCTTCATTATTGATAACTGGCTCGAGACCTACCAGACCAGAAATGGCATCAGGAGGGTACTCAAAACACTCAGCACTGTAACTTCACTACCCCGGGAGACAAGGTGGGCCATGCGGGTCTGGAAAAAGCAGTACTATTCAATAGAAGAGGACTTTATGGATTTTTTTCCTGAGCTGATAAACTATGTTGAAAATGAGTTCGGTATAGTATTATCGCCAGGCATCAGGATGCCATTCTGATCACCCGAGGTATTCAGCCCTGCCTGCATCGAGCCTTAGAAAGACAAAGAGCAGGATGGTGAACCCCCACAGGGAACTCCCTCCGTAGCTAAAGAAGGGAATAGGTATTCCGATGACAGGCATTACACCTATTGTCATTCCGATATTAACGAAGAAATGAACGAGGAAGAGAGCGAAGACACCATAGCCATATGCGCGGACAAATGTTGTCCGCTGCCTCTCGGCAAGCATCACAAGCCTTAGCAGCAACACTACAAAAAGCCCGATGACAACCACTGAACCGATGAAACCCCATTCTTCACCAACAGTGCAGAATATAAAATCGGTACTTTGTTCAGGGACAAACTTGAATTTGGTCTGTGTTCCGTTGAGGTATCCCTTGCCTGCAAATCCACCCGAGCCAATGGAAATAAGTGACTGATTGAGGTTATAACCTGTACCGTAGGGATCATCCTCCATCCCGAGCAGAATATTTATCCTTGTTTGCTGATGTGGTTTGAGTATTTCATTAAACGCATAGTCAACTGTGAACAGGAAAAGGATGCCTCCCAGAAGGAAAGTGTAAATTATCAATGCCATTTTAAGCCTGTACCTGTAAAGATACCAGGCATATACAGCACCTGAAAGCATCACTGCCGCTACTATTACTACATCCACACCTGCCCCGAAGAGGTAATGACCTATGAGGTAACTTAAGGCACCCGCTCCCGCCATCACTCCAAGGGCCATCAGTACCTGCAGATTACGGATAAAGATCCAGAGCGCTGCAAATGACAGGATTATAAGCCCAAGTGCTACCGGTACAGTTCCGAAGATCAGGGTAAGAAGAAACAAGACCACCGCAAGCAGTGCTGAAATGAATACATAGATGCTCATCCCCTCGCGGAAGAGCACAATGAAAAATGCAAAATAGGTGATCACCGAGCCCATGTCAGGCTGGAGGGCAATGAGCAATACCGGGGCCATGATAATCGATGTAGCCGACAACATGGTCCTGAATCCTATTGCCTGTCTCTTCGAGTTGAGATATGAGGCAAGTGCCAGACCTGTTGCAACTTTAGCAAACTCTGATGGCTGAAGCCCAAACGGACCAAGCTCAAACCAGGCTTTTGCACCGTTTATCTCATTACCAATAAGAAGGACCAGCACCAGCAGGAAAATAAATATCCCATATATGAACCATGCGAAGAAATAGTACAGTTTGTTGTCTGTTACCAGTACAAAAATCGCAAGAATAAGAGCCGCGACAATAAACAGAAGTTGTTTGCCGTAACGCTGTGACATGTCAAAAATACTGGTATACTCTTCATTGTATACAGCAGCATAAATATTAAGCCACCCCATGATCATCATCGTTCCCCAGAGCAGTACCGTTAACCAGTCGAGCCTGTTAAGAATGTTACTGTTCTTTTCCATCTGGTGTTATTACTACTTTCAGTACGTAATCTTCAAGGTATTTTCTTTTTATTTTCCCGGTTAGATACTCCTCTATCATGAGGCTGGCAATAGGGGCTGCAAATGTTGATCCGAAGCCTGCATTCTCAACATAAACGGCAATTGCGATCTGTGGGTTATCTTTTGGGGCAAAGGCTACGAAAATTGAATGGTCTTTTCCATGGGGGTTCTGTGCTGTACCTGTCTTTCCACAAATAATTATACTGTCAAGCCTGGCACCGCGGGCAGTTGCACCCGGGCCACCATTGACAGCCCCTTCCATGCCCTCGATTATGGGTTCAAAGTTCTCAGGTGAGATGCCTGTGGTATATTTCTGTGCAAAGACAGATGATGGACCTCCGACTTCACCTATCTTCTTGACAATATGAGGTATATAGAATGACCCCCTGTTGGCTATCACTGTTGCCATATTGGCCATCTGAAGAGGCGTTGCACCTATCTCACCCTGCCCGATGGCAAGCGATATAACTGTTAGTGCCTTCCACCTGTCTTTGCCATAATACCGGTCATAATAAGACCTTGCCGGGATAAATCCGGACAGCTCATTGGGAAGGTCAATACCCAGCTTGTTACCAAAACCAAAGGCAACCAGATACTCTCTCCATCTGTCGTAGGCCTCCTGGACGGAATTATATTCCTTGTTCTCGAGTATGCTCCTGAAAGCATTGCAGAACCAGGCATTGCATGAGTTTGTTACTGCACCCGGGAGGTCAAGCGGGGAGTCATGTGAATGGCATCCTACAGTAAGTGATCCCGCATGGTAACCCATACTGCATCCAAAGAGTGTGGAAGGGCGTATAACTCCCTCTTCCAGGCCTATGAGACCATTCATTATCTTAAATGTTGAACCCGGGGGATATGAAGCCATAAGCGCCCTGTCAAAAAGCGGCTTGATGGTGTCAGCCTGCAGTCTGTTAAAATTCGATGACCTGACTCTGCCGACAAGAAGCGAGGGGTCATATGAGGGAGAGGAAACAAGAGCCAGTATTTCACCTGAAGATGGCTCAATAGCAACTATCGAGCCTGTTTTATTGCGCATCAGACTCTCTCCATACTCCTGGAGAGAGAGGTCAATGGTTGACCACAGGTTCTTCCCGGGAACAGATGTCGTATCAAATCTGCCATCGGCATAGGAGCCTTTTATATTATTATGTACATCAACCATGAAAATATTGACACCCTTTCTTCCACGCAGTTGCTCCTCGTAAGACTTCTCAATGCCGCTCACGCCAATATAATCGCCTGACTTATAATAACTGTCCTGGGCTATCAGCTTATCATCCACTTCACCCACATAACCAAGCAGGTGTGCTGCCACCGGCTTGGTGTATTTCCTCAATGTCCTTGCCTGAACATAAAACCCGGGGAATCTGTAGAGCTCTTCCTGCAGAAGCCCATATGCTTCCGAAGATATCATCTTCATAAAAACAGATGGTGCACGTCGGGAATAGGAAACAGCGGCCTTCATGCGGTCTCTGAAATCCTTCATATCAATTCCCAGTATTTCTATGAACCTTGCAGTATCAAAGGCACTGGTCTGAACGGGGACCACCAGAAGGTCATATGCAGCCTGATTATAAACAATCAGTTCCCCGTTACGATCGTAGACCAGTCCGCGGGCCGGATATTGTGTGATATGTCTCAGTACATTGTTGGCAGCAGAAGTGCGGTATGTCTTGTCAATGATCTGGATATAGAAAAGCCTTATGATAAGGATGGCAGCCGCAGCTATTGCCAGAGCCATTATGAAATACTTCCTGTTTGCATAACGATCTTTCATCCCTGCTCCCTATTTGCGTGGCCTTAGAAGATCGAAAATAAAAATAAAGAAAGTAGTTACAACGGTACTGAACATTACCCTGAGCAAAGTACGGAAGAAGCCGGTGAAGCTGAATACCTCAACATAAAAAAGGCTGAGATGATGCACCAGCACCACCGTAATGGCATAAATGAAGAACCACCGCCTGCCACTTATATATGATGATGGTGAACTGCCCGGATCAGATGCCTCAAGAGCAACATTGAGTGAAAGAATCCATGGTCTGGCAAATCCGGCCATGACAGTAGCAAATGAGTGCACTCCGAAGGTGCCGGAAAAGAGGTCGACCACAAAACCTGTCATGAATGAGAGAAGCAGAAGAAACCATGATGGAATATTCAACGGCAGGATCAAAATGAACATCACATATATGTAAGGGTTCACATAACCGCTGAGCTGGATATTATTGAAGATAAGCAGCTGAAGTAAAATAAGCACGACGAATGAAGTCAAAAAGTATGGCAGCCTATTCATCTATTACCTCCGCTTCAACAGTGTCTCTTTCCGCACGATTAAGGTTTCCGATGATGTACACGTCGGTAAGCTTTTTGAAATCAGCAGACAGTTGTACCTTTAATGTAACGAAGTCGCCTCCTTTTTTCATATCACCGGTCAGGGTCCCTATTACAATCCCCTCAGGAAAAATGGCTGAGTAACCGCTGCTCACGATGGTATCTCCCTGGTTAACAGCTACATGATGAGGTATTTCAGATAACTGGGCATATCTGAAGTTTTTACCATCCCAGGCAAGAGATCCGAAATAATCGTTACTGGCAATTCTGGCACTCAGGCGGAAATCGGTGTTAAGAAGTGACATGGCAACAGAAAAGTTGCGAGAGACCCCCACCACCACACCGGTAATACCCTCAGCGGAAGCTACTCCCATTCCAGTGGCAACACCATGATTTGAACCCCTGTCAAGGGTGATGAAGTTTTTCTGTTTGTTTACAGAGTTATTAATAACGGTGGCAGAAAGGTAACTGTAACTGGTACCATTTACCGTATCGTGTACGGTGGTATAGTCTGTCCGGGGTATTGGCCGCAATTCTTCTATCTGCCTTCGCAATATAAGATTCTCTGTAACAAGCTGCTGATTTATTTGCTTCAGTCTGAGGTAAGAACGGCTGTTCTCCAGTCTCCTGGCGAAAAACCCGGAGACAGTTCTTGCGGCCCCAAAGGCCACCGACTGGTGATAATTATGGGAGGAGGAGATCATGACAAGGGCCACTGTTTCCAGTACCAGGAACAAAATCAGGGTCTTAAACCTGAGGAGGAAGTTCAGCAGACTTCTCATTCATGTAATCCTCTTATCTCATCAGGAAAGGAAACTTATCCACGTTTTTCAGTGCAACGCCCGTACCTCTGACGACGCAGTGAAGGGGATCCTCGGCCACAATGAACGGTATATTTATTTTGTCCGTCAGACGTTTATCAAGGCCCCTGAGGAGGGCTCCGCCACCTGCCAGGAACACGCCCCTGGTAACAATATCAGCATAAAGCTCGGGAGGTGTTTGTTCCAGCACCTGCAGTATGGCAGCTTCAACCTTGGTCAGAGACTTATCGAGACAATAGGCGATCTCCTGGTATGAGACAGGTATTTCAATTGGCAGTGAGGTCATAAGGTTCGGACCACGAACAATATAATCGGCCGGGGGATTATCAATATCCGGAAGGGCTGCCCCTACTGCAATTTTAATATCCTCTGCTGTCTTCTCTCCAACCTTGATATTGTGCTGGTGTCGCATATAGGACTGGATATCAGACGTAAAGCCATCTCCGGCAACGCGTATTGACTTGTTACAGACTATCCCACCCAGGGCTATGACAGCTATTTCAGTTGTACCACCTCCAATATCAACCACCATGCATCCCTCTGGAGCTTCTACATCAAGGCCAATCCCAATTGCCGCAGCCATTGGTTCATAAATAAGGTAGACATCCCTTCCCCCTGCATGTTCTGATGAGTCGCGTACAGCCCTGATCTCTACCTCAGTACTTCCCGAAGGTATACAAACAACCATTTTAAGTGAAGGAGCAAAGAACTTTGGCCCCGTGTTTATCATCTTTATCATGCCTCTGATCATAAGTTCAGCAGCATTAAAGTCAGCTATAACGCCATCTCTCAATGGCCTGATAACACGAATATTCTCATGTGTTCTGCCATGCATCTGACGTGCCTTCTCCCCTATTGCTATCATTTTGCCCGTGTTGCGGTCAATAGCCACTATCGAAGGTTCATCAACAACAAGTTTATCATTGGCAATTATGCTTGTATTGGCTGTGCCGAGGTCTATCGCAACCTCCTGTGAAAGAAATGAAAATAAGCCCATTGGTCTGTAATACTATTTCAGTTTATACTCATTAATGTTTAAAATGCCTTATCCCTGTAAAAACCATTGCAACATTGTTTTTATTGCAGTAGTCAATTGATTCCTGATCGCGTACTGAGCCTCCGGGCTCAACGACGGCTGAGATACCGGCGTCGAATGCCATGGCTACTGAATCAGGAAATGGAAAGAATGCGTCAGAGGCCATCACCGCTCCCTGTAGCGAGAGCCCGAATGCATGTGCTTTATCTATGGCCTGCCGCAGGGCATCGATCCTGGAGGTCTGTCCAATACCACTGGCGCATAGTTGCTTTCCCCTGGCAAGTACAATAGCGTTTGACCTGCTATGTTTCACTATCCTGTTGGCAAACACCAGGTCCTGGTATTCATCATCAGATGGCTGCCTCGCGGTAACAGGTTTCATATCAGAAGCCGATTCATTAGCCCTGTCTCGTTCCTGCCATAACACCCCTCCCATCATTGACCTGAATGTCACCCTGTCAGGCTCTGTCTGTTTGCGGAGAAGAATTATTCTATTCTTTTTTTGTTTAAGTATTTCAACCGCCTCTTTTGTGTAAAAGGGAGCCATCACTACTTCCAGGAAGATTTTATCCATCTCTGTTGCAGCCTCTGCATCAATCTCCCTGTTAGTTACAGCCACCCCGCCATAGGCAGATACCGGATCACATGCGAGGGCAGCATCCCATGCCTCCCTGACAGTGCTGCGCGAAGCAACGCCGCAGGCATTGTTGTGCTTAAGTATTGCACAGGTTGTTTCATCGAACTCATCGATAAGAGCGAGAGCAGCGTCAATATCAAGAAGGTTATTATAGGATATCTCCTTACCATGCATTTGCTCGAAATTGCTCTTCAGGTTACCAAAGAAGAGCCCTTTCTGATGAGGATTCTCGCCATAGCGTAATGTCCCGGCTGTCAGAATGCTCCTTTTGAACGAAGTGACCTGACCTTTACGGTTGAACCAGTTGAAGATGGCGGTATCATAGTGAGAGGTAAGGTTAAAGGCCTCAACGGCAAACCGGTACAATTCCTCACCCTTTACTACTCCGTCATTCCTGTCAAGAATCTGCAGAAGAGTGTCATATTGCAGTCTTGATGATACTATCAGAACATCTGCATGATTCTTGGCTCCTGCCCTGATAAGCGAGACGCCCCCTATGTCAATCTTTTCGATTATTTCCTGATCCGCAGCACCCGAGGCTACAGTCTCTTCGAAAGGGTAGAGGTCAACAATTACCAGGTCAAAAAGGCGAATATTGTATTCGGCAACCTGCTTCATGTCAGTCTCATTCTCCCTTCGTGCAAGGATGCCCCCGAATATCCCGGGATGAAGTGTCTTGACACGTCCTCCCAGAATAGAGGGATATGTGGTTAACTCTTCAACCTTTAAAGCCTCCACTCCGGCCCCCCTGATAAAATCATAAGACCCTCCGGTCGAGACAATGCTGACACCAAGACTCTTCAGCTTCTTCACGATTGCCTCCAGCCCATCCTTATAATATACTGAAATAAAGGCACTCTTTATTATTATGTCTCTCATTAACAGCGATTTAGATTGAAATTACCTCGTGTGAAGCAATCCGTTAAAAATAGATATTTTTTTTGACAAGCAATGTTATATTATTTATTTGAATTCGTGAATTATCAGGGTGTTAATGATGTTTCATATTTGATTACCTTTGGCCTTAATAAATTACTGTGGCATGTGGATCAGATTGTTGAAGGAGAGCTTCCTTTTTGCTTATAGTTCAGTGTCTGTCAATAAGTTGAGGACATTCCTGTCACTTTTCGGTATTACTATCGGGATTGTCTCTATAATTTCCGTCTTCACTGTATTTGACTGGATGGAAAACGGGATCAGAACCAGCATTGAATCACTTGGTGACAATACTATCTATGTTGAGAAGATGCCCTGGACTCCGGAGCCTGATATGAAGTGGTGGGACATGATCAGATGGCCTGCTCCGTCACCCGAAGATTTTGAGGCCATTCAGAGAAGATCTGTTTCAACAGAAGCTGTCTCCTATACGGTTTTTGCCCCGCGAACAGTGAAGTATCTCAGTAATTCAGTGAATGACTCTTATATCTTCGGTGTGACACATGAGTTTGACAGGGTCAGATCATTTGAGCTTGAAAAAGGACGCTATTTCACACAGTCTGAGTCTGCTGGTGGCAAACCTGTTGCAATCATCGGGGCAGTTGTTGCCGAGAGGCTTTTTGATAATGCAGAGCCCATGGGTAAGGAGATAACTGTAAGCGGATACAAGGTAGTTATCATTGGCACATTCAAGAAGGAGGGCAAGGGAGGGTTCAGCGACAGCGGTATGGATGAACTGCTGGTTGTTCCGCTTAACTTCATCAGTAACTTCGTTAACTTCCGCAACCGGAACCTCAACTCTGATATAATGATAAGGGGTAAAGAGGGAGTATCGGTACAGCAGCTATCGGATGAAGTAACCATGATACTGCGGGCAGCCAGAAGATTGAGCCCGGGTGAGGTCAGCAACTTCTCGGTTAACCAGGCCAGCCAGGTGACACAGAGCCTCGAGCCTATCTTTGCAGGTATCAATATTGCCGGCTGGATCATAGGTGGCTTTTCAATACTGGTCGGAGGATTTGGCATCGCCAATATCATGTTTGTCTCTGTCAGGGAAAGAACAAGTATTATAGGTATTCAAAAGGCCCTGGGAGCCAAAAGAAGATTTATCCTGCTTCAATTTCTTATAGAATCGGTTCTTCTGTCAATAACCGGAGGGATAGTTGGACTTATTATTATTTTCCTGGGAACCATTTTTGTAAACTATTTCTTTAACCTTGACATGTTCCTCACAGCATGGAACATTTTATTGGCAATAGCGATCTCAGGGGTTATAGGGATAGTTGCCGGATTTGCGCCTGCTTCGACCGCATCAAAGATGAATCCGGTGGAAGCTATTGGCTACTCATTCTGAAAGCAGTACCATCATGACTCTGTTCCTTGCCTGTTGGCATCAACCCACCTGGTAAGTTCCACAAACTGGTCCACGGAGAGCTGTTCTGCCCTCATTGACAAGAGGGGCATGGTGCCGGCATCAGGCTTTATCATCATTCTGACAGGGTTCCGTATCATCTTGCGTCGCTGGTTGAAGCACCGTTTAACCACGCTGAAGAAGAGTCTCTCGTTGCATTCGAGCCTTTCTCTATTATTCCGGCTGAGCCTTATTACAGCTGATTTTACATTTGGCGGGGGGTTAAAGACCTGTTCATTCACTGTAAGGAGATAATCAATATCATACCACGCTCTCAGAAGCACACTCAGGATGCCATAAACCCTGCTTCCCGGATCAGAGCAGATACGCTCAGCCACCTCTTTCTGAACCATGCAAACAACCTCTGTCACCCTGTCACGGTTCTCAAGAATCCTGAAGAAGATCTGGCTTGAGATGTTGTAGGGGAAGTTACCGATAATGGCAATCTGCTCCCCCATCGGACGAAGGTCCATCTCCAGAAAATCACCGCTGATGATCTCACCAATCCCTGTTAAATTATTTTCAAGGTATTCAACTGATTCCCGGTCAATCTCAACGACCTTGAGTGAGGGGAAATTTCTCTCGATAAGAAATTGTGTCAGGACACCCATGCCGGGCCCTACCTCTATGACAGTTTCGCATCTGTCAGCTATAAGAGAATCAACAATTGTTGCTGCAATCCTCTTGTCCTTAAGAAAATGCTGGCCAAGGTGTTTCTTTGCTCTTACTTTACGGTCTCCCATGGAGGTACCAGTCTGTCAGGTCCAAGACCTGGTATTTTTATGCGTTCTGTCAGATTCAGAAGGCGTTTGAGAAGATTGAAATAGAGTGTGACAAAGAGAAGCAGGTTAAGCAGCCAGATCACCGCCATGTTGAACCACATTGTGCTAATGCGCCAGTTGCCCAGCATCTTGAACGGTGCGTAGAAATGCGCTCTTCCATAATGCGAGCCTGGTTCCATCAGCACCGGATCAGACTTCTGTATTATACGGCTGTTTGTCTCGTAGGTCTTCTTCAGTACCAGGCGGTTAAGAAGCAGATCAGCAAGGTCTTCATTGTGAGTGGCCTCACGCAGCCGGACCAGCTCTTCCCTTCCGATTGTACTGGTAAGACTGTCAGTAATCTGGTCTTTAACCCTGGTATAATAAATATACCTTTTCCTGATGGCTTTCTGAAGAGAATCGAGATAGTTATCCACAATCCTGTAAGTATCAGCATTGTAGGGCGAATTACCCAATAGACTCACTACAGGAGCAGAGTCAAAACCCTCCTCATCACTGAGCTTGCGTATATGCCATGTCAGTTTCCTTATATTATTGTTATAGGCATCGATGAGATCAGGTTGATCCCAGACATGGAAACATTCATTGCTCTTCTTTTTAAGCTCAGGTATGAGGAATGAAGACTGCCAGTCGTACCTGCTGATATTTACCTCATTATTGAAATATGGCTTCATGTAACTGCTTGACCGGAACTGTTCCACAGCCATGGCTTCATATGACCACCGGGTTGTCATGAGGTCTCCGATAACGGGTACATAGACCTTTCTTGTCATTGCCTCATGCAGGTCATCATATCTGATCATTGCGCCTCCGAGAAGTAGCTGAGGAACAAGGATGAGAGGTATAAGGATGTAAATGTTGATTACTGATTTCATCCCTGCTGAAATATTCAGCCCTGTCATATTACCGAAGCATGAGGTTGTAAAGAGAATAAGCCAATGCCTCCACATCATCCCATCGACCTCTAAAATATACTGTGCAACAACTACATACATGAGTGTCTGCACTGCTGACAGTCCGAAAAGGAGTGTAATCTTTGACTGAAGATAACTCCACCTGCTGATGTTGAGATACTTTTCTCTTTCAATTATCTTCCTGTCCTTAAATATTTCCTCTGCACTTACAGTAAGGCCGAGGAACAGAGCAACCACGACACTCATGAAGAGAAAGACCGGATAGTTTTTGTTTTCGGAGAAGTGATATACTCCGTCAGTAAGGTACTTTGAGAAGTATCCCAGGATAAAGGCCAGCAGAGGAGGCTCAAGGAGGTTTATAATAAGGTACTGTTTGTCGGCAAATTTCCTTACCAGGTCTCTCCTTACAAATGTCCGTGCCTGTTTCAGCTTGTCAGGAACCATGAAATTACTCGGAGGCAGTGGTTTCATCTCCGGTCTGCCGGTGACAGCAGGCTCCATCTTCTGCCTGTACCTGTGATACCACTCCACCGGAGAGACTTGTCTTTCAGACCCCCTGTTGCCGGAATTGTCAACCAGCTTTGCCTCCACTATCTGGAGTATTTCGTCAGTCTCCACATTGCCGCATGTAGGACACTCACTCTCTGCAGCGTTGGCCTGCGAGGTCTCGGTCTTGAAATATACAATTGCCTCTACAGGGTCACCGTCGTAGATCATATACCCACCTTTGTCAAGCACCCATAGCCTGTCAAACATCTTCAGAATATTGGAGGAAGGCTGATGGATGATCACAAAGACAAGTCTGCCTTTGGCGGCCTGGTCCTTAAGCAACTCCATAACCTTCTCTGAATCATGAGACGATAGGCCTGAGGTTGGCTCATCTGCAAAAAGCACAGCCGGTTCACGCATCAGTTCAAGACCTATATTAAGTCTTTTACGCTGTCCTCCGCTTATCTTCTTATTCAGCGGATCGCCAACCAGCAGATCTCTGATCTCATACAGATCAAGCTGTTTAAGTACAGCAACAACAACTTCATCGAGCTGCTTAATGTCATAGCCGCCAAATGTAAGCTTGGCATTGAAATAGAGGTTCTGGTATACAGTCAGTTCCTCTATAAGGAGGTCATCCTGCGGAACATATCCAATAAGGCCGGAAAGCTCTTCAGTCTCTTTATGAAGGTCATATCCGTTGATATATACCGAGCCGCTCTCGGGTGACAGTTTACCATTGAGGATGTTAAGGAGAGTACTTTTCCCTACGCCGCTGCCGCCCATTATTCCGACAAGGTTACCCGATTTGATGCTGAAGCTCAGAGGTTGAACCCCGTTATCAGATCCCTTGAAATGAAACTCAATATTTTGTCCCTCAAAGAGTATGTCTTCGCTGAATTGTCCCTTGATGAACTTTCGGTAGATAGCAGTATAATACAGAGGAGCCATACCGCCTCCCCTTATATTAACTCCCGGGTCAAGCAGGTATGGTCTCAGTGGGACGACGTTACGGCCCTTAAAGTGGAGGGCTGCATTGCCTTCATACATAAAGAGAATATGGCCGGAGCTCTCAATGAAGAGCACATAGATTGTGCCTTTGAGTCCTTTGACGACCATATGATGCCATTCATGGTAGTTGGCATACCTGGAGGCAGGGCCCCCTATATTTTCATCTCCCTCTATGGCAAGGATCCGGTCAGGATCTACCTTGTCAAACCTCATCCCGAGCATGAAGGCCGAGGCGTCATTGTTCTCCTCCTGTGAGATATTAAAGGTACGGGCCACAATATCGACAATAGAGGACTCCTGTTCTGAGATAGAGCCGTCTTCATAGACAAACTCCAGCAGCTGCAGGAAGACAATCATCCTCTCCTCTATGAAGAGACCTTTCTTTATCTGCCTGCATATGTTTGTGATCTGGAAAGTGATAAGCGAATTTTCATCTGACAACTCACCTTCATCCACAGACTTCAGCTCACGCTCATAAAAATGAAGATTGTTTTCATAAAGCTTGAAGTATTCAGCTTCAAGCTCCTGATTAAGATACCTTCGCAGGTAGCTGCGGAGTATCTTTTTGCCTCTTGATGTCACGCCTCCCGGATTGACAGTGGAGATAATGGCAAAAATATGTATCAGTGCATGTAATACTGATTCCCTCATTGTCTTAAAAAAAGACCGCAATCGAATTTTGCGGTCTGTAAAACTTTGTATGTAATTACTTTACCAGTTCTGACCTGACCTTATCGACTGCCATTTTGAGGTCCTGGATATTCTGCATAGTTAGGCTGGTAGTAAGCGTTGAGTAAATATCCTTAATGGGTTGAAGATCCTGCATCATCTTTACTACCAGAGCATCATCTGCATGAGGCTGGGCAATCTCCATGAATATATCAAATGATTTTTTCTGGTCAATCAGTACTTGTTCAAAGCCTGTCAGATGAGCACCTGATTCTGAAACGGCAAGTGTAAGATACATCCCTTCAAGCCAGGCACCTCCTATCATAAGCATCGCAATATTTGCCTGCCCTGCATCAACCATGTGTGCATATGTCCGATCAAAAGCTTCTGTAAGAATGACCACCAGAGTATCCCTGTTGTCAAAATTATTTCTTATCTTTTCATATAGAGTCTCATCATAAATCTTCGCAAGATTAAGATCATTAGCCAGGGTACGCATCGCATCGAGATAATTGATCACATCCTGCTGAAGGTTGTAAACTGTAACATAGCTGAGATCGCCTCCATAAATCCCCAGGTTCACTGACCTGCTATAGCTTGTAACGTACTTCTTAGCATTAAATGACGGATTGGTTACACCTACTATATACCCCAGATCAAGGTCACTTAGCTGCTTGATGACCTCGGCCGAGGTAGGAAGCGGATAAACATTCTCTTCCAGCTTGTTTTCCAGAACCTCTTTTTCAAGCATGCTCGATTCTGCTTGCTTCTTTGATTCACCCCTGTTCTTGCAGGAGTAGGCACCGGCAGCTGTAATTATCATCACAGCAACCATGATCTTTGTGAAACTCTTTTTCATAATCTGCTTTTAGTACTTTTAATTAGCCATGTAAAATTAAAACAATTAATTTTCACAGGTCATATCTTGGAAATATTATTTTGTGAACTGACCTGCTCTCGTACCTCAGAGGATAAACAGTCATGCCTTCGGTGTTGTTCATACTATTTTCCATATATTTGCACCCCGGACACACACACAGACCCTGAATGTGGAACTTTGACGAGGAAATCAACCGGGAAAAGAGCAACTGCATTAAGTACGACTGGAGAGAAAAGGTCTTTGGGAGATCTGATGTCATCCCCATGTGGGTGGCAGATATGGATTTCAGAACACCCTCTTTTGTTACTGATGCGATAAGGGAGAGACTGACGCATGAAATACTTGGATACTCGTTCAGACCCGAATCCTATTTTGATTCACTCATAAAATGGATCAGTCTGAGGCATGGCTGGTCTGTTCAGCGCGACTGGATTGAATTCAGCCCCGGAGTGGTTCCTGCGCTCAATATATGCACGCTTGCATACTCTGATCACGACTCTGAAATAATCATCCAGCCACCGGTATATACTCCCTTTCACAGAGCAGTGAAGGACCATAACCGGAGACTTTTGTACAACACTCTGCTGGAGACACCCGATGGCTGGATAATGGACTTTCAGGGGTTGAGAAAGATGATCACTCCGAGAACAAGGATGATAATCATCTCAAACCCTCATAATCCTGTTGGCAGGGTATGGAGAAGAGATGAGCTGGAGCAACTGGTCGAAATTTGCTTTGACAGTGGAATCATCATTCTGTCAGATGAGATACACTCTGACCTTAACCTCCCTGGCAACAAACATATACCCATTGCCTCGCTGTCAGAGAAGGCAGCAGCAATTACAGTGACATGCATGGCACCGAGCAAGACCTTTAACCTGGCCGGACTCTCAACGTCATCAATGATTATCCCTGATTCCGCTCTGAGGGAAAAATACAGGAGTGTGCTTGAGGGGCTTCATCTTCACCTTGGCAATATCTTCGGTAACGTGGCATCGGAGGCAGCATATACTTACGGCCATGAATGGCTTGATGACCTGATATTGTATATCCAGGGCAATATTGATGCAGTTATCACTTATTGCAGTGATCATATCCAGGTGATAAAACCGGTTATGCCGGAGGCAACATATATGATATGGCTTGACTGCCGGCAGATGGGCATGAGCGGAAATGATCTTAACAGGTTCTTCATTGAGAAGGCCGGGGTTGGGATGAATGAAGGGTCACTCTTTGGTCCGGGAGGCGAAGGGTTTATGAGGATGAACGTTGCCTGCCCCAGGACTGTGGTTGTAAAAGCCCTGAGACAGATTGAAAGTGCAATAAACGGTTAAGGAGATGACAGAAAAGAGATTAAGCGTCAAACTCACACTTGAGGATGGCACTGTTTACAGGGGCTGGTCATTCGGGGCGCTTGTGGCAGCAGCCGGAGAGGTTGTGTTCAATACTGCCATGACCGGCTACCCTGAGAGTCTCACTGACCCCTCATATCGGGGCCAGGTACTCTGTCTGACCTATCCGCTGGTAGGCAATTACGGGGCACCGGGCAAGAGCGAACAGGATGACCTGTACCTCTTTTATGAATCATCAGGGGTACATATCTCAGCACTTATTGTTTCAGATTACTCATTTGAATATAGCCACTGGAACGCAATACAAAGCCTTGATGAGTGGCTGAAGAAGAGCAGTGTGCCCGGTATTTACGGCGTAGACACAAGGGCACTGACAAAAAGGATACGTGAGAAAGGGGCAATGCTTGGCAAGGTTGAACCTGACGGCACAAAGACCGAATTCTATGACCCCAACAAAGTCAATCTCGTCGCTGAGGTCAGCACCGGCACAAGACAGGTTTACGGAACAGGCAGGTACCGTATAGTACTCGTTGACTGCGGAGTGAAGTACAACATCATCCGTAACCTGATGAAGAGAGACACCACCATAATCCGGGTGCCGTGGGATTATGACTACAGCGTTGAAGAATATGACGGGTTGTTCCTTTCAAACGGACCGGGTGATCCGAAGATGTGCCGCGCAGCCATTGACAATATCCGGAAATCACTTGATGGTGATAAGCCAATCTTCGGTATATGCCTGGGTAACCAGCTGATGGCACTTGCTGCAGGTGCCGACACCTATAAACTCAGGTACGGACACCGGAGCCACAACCAGCCTGTGCAGATGGCAGGAACAGAAAGAGCCTATATCACCTCTCAGAACCACGGGTTCGCAGTCGACAATAAGACTCTCCCGGCAGGCTGGGAGCCACTCTTCATCAATGTAAATGACAACACAAACGAGGGGATGAAGCATGTCTCGATGCCATTCTTCTCAACACAGTTCCACCCTGAAGCCTCCGGAGGGCCTACGGATACAGATTTCCTGTTCGATGTGTTTATTGATAATATTGAAAAGGCTGCCGGTAACAGGCAGTAGGGACTTCTAAACGTGGAGTGTATGGAATAACAGATTTCCGCAAAGTGGAAAATGATTAATGCTCATCCCGGTCACTTTTCATCTCACTGAGTTGCTTTTTTATTTCCAAAGCTCCTGGAGTTACAGATAAACCGCCCAGCCCGGTGCATTTCAGTTCACATGGCATTCTTTGACCTACATCATGTACGGTTCTTATTACCTGATCAAGGGGAATCAGGGCATCAAAACCGGCAACTGCCATGGTGGAGGATGAAAGGGCATTCATTGCCGCACTGACGTTTTTCCCAAGACAGGGAGCCTCAACCCTGTCTGCGATCGGGTCGCAAATCAATCCGATCATGTTCTGATAAGCCATAGAAGCCGCATCGACAGCTTGTTTCGCGCTGCCGTCTGAAATCTCTACAAGTGCAGCGGCAGTCATTGCGGATGCCGCTCCGGTTTCTACCTGGCAACCAAATGCCTCAGCTGAAAAACCAGGCCCGTCTGCAATGAAAATACCTATCAGCCCTGCTGCAAAATAAGCTTTGATTTTTTTCTCATGATCCACGTTTCTGCAATCAGCCATTGCTTTGATTGCACCTCCAAGAGTTCCGCAGGCTCCGGCAGTAGGTGCTGCAACAATAACACCCATAGAACTTTTAGACTCCATTAATGCTGTCACATTTGCAATAATATTGTTTGTCAGATCATCACTCAGAATTCTTCCCTCAAATGCCGCTTTGGCAATAAGATGAGACTGATGATGCAAGATCCGGTCTTTATATACTGTCCCTTTGAGTCCCTCTGTGATACTTTTCTCCATGACATCAACCAAATCTTTCATCTTTTCAATCAGAGTTTCCTCTTCCAGCCCGCTCCTGCAGTATTCATAAATGATCCCAAGTTCTCCAAGACTCAGGTTCCTTGATTCATTGTATGAAAGCATACCTGAGAGAGAATCAAATGGGTAATCCTTTTCATTTCCCCTGATGATGGGCATTACAGGTGAAACTTTTACAGCCTGTGGATTATATCCTTCATTCCTAATGGTATCAAGTAAAATATCAGGAATTTCTTTTGATGACCTGATTATAAGCATTGTTTTTCCCGTATCCCTGCTCCATTCCGGAAAGCAGTTAGCAGGGCATACTTTTTCAATCATTTCGCGTGAAACATCCGGAAGTTCATTCTGAAAGAATACAATAAGTTCATAATCATCTCCATAAAGTCTGGTAAGAAAATTATTCAGTCTTCGGATTTCGAACATTCCGCCACCGGTTGATACCGCAATCAGCTTGAGACTTTTACCGGTTACTCCTTTAAGAGTAAGTCGTACGGTATTGGGATGATCTGTCTGAAAACTGCTTACTGCATATTCAATTTTCACTCCACGTTTTTCTGCAATAGCAGAAGAACCTAGCATCATTTCATCTGTTATTTCTAATCCGAGCAAACCACCATTCATACCTATGACAGTACCTTGCTCTTCGTAGTTGGAAGCCCAGGCCCCACGCTTGTCAAACTCAATAAGGGCATGGCTCAGCTCTTCACCCAGTATCTGCACGGCGATCCGTCCAATCCGCCATGATGCTGCGGTATGAGAACTTGAAGGGCCGCGCATTACCGGGCCCAGAACATCATTGAAAATGCTCGGTTTCATCTTCCCTTTCATGAATTCATTGCCACCACCTGTCTCATCATCATATCCAATCACTACAGTCACTATTTCTTTTACCATCGACTTAAATGTATTATAAATATCGCTCAAAAATCTATTACTTTATATCAAATTGATAAATTTACAACCACAATACTGAGATCCCTCTCCAATTGATTTTCAATTGAATTGATGGAGGTAAAAATGAGTTAATAATTTATTGCTAAAAACATAGAAAATGTTTAATAAAAAGACCTACACAGAAAGAAGAAGAATACTTAAGGAAAACATTGGTGAAGGATTGATTCTGTTATTTGGAAATGATGAGTCACCAATGAATTACCTGGATAATACCTATCATTTCAGGCAGGATAGTACTTTTTTGTATTATTTTGGTATACAGCAACCCGGTTTGGCGGCTGTAATTGATATTGATAACGACCTTGAAGTTGTTTTTGGAGATGAATACACAATCGACGATTTTGTGTGGCGAGGCCCTCAACCAACTATCGCCGGGCAGGCTGAAGGCTGCGGAGTTCGAAAGGTGCAACCATCCAAAAATCTTGTAATAATGCTGGGCGTTGCCCTGCAAAAGAGACAAACCATTCATTTTTTACCACCTTACCGGCCTGAAAACAAAATTAAATTATATGAATTGCTGGGCATAACACCGACGGAAACTACAAGTAAGTTTTCTGTAAGTTTAGTAAAAGCCATTGTCAGCCAGCGCGAATTTAAAACGGAAGAGGAAATCACCCAGTTACATCAGGCAGTAAGTGTCACCGTCGATATGCATGTGGCTGCCATGACATATGCAAAATCGGGTTTAACTGAAGCACAGGTTGCAGCCGAAATTCATAAAATTGCCCTTGCAGCCGGGGGAAATATTGCATTTCCTGTAATCGCCACAAAAAATGGACAAACCCTTCACAATCATTACCATGGAAATACCCTTAGTGAAGGAGACCTCTTCTTGATCGATGCAGGGTTTGAAAATGAGATGGGTTACGCCGGCGATTTGTCGAGCACCATTCCTGTGAGTAAAAAATTTACTTCGGTTCAGAAGGAGATTTACCAGTTATCGCTTGACGCGCATCAGGCCGCCATCGAAGCAGCTCAATTAAACAAACCATTCAAAAATGTGCATATAGCAGCATCAAAAACAATTTTTGATGGATTGAAAGCGATGGGTTTAACAAAGGGCAACACTGAAGATGCATTTGAAGCAGGAGCCCACGCATTGTTCTTTCCGTGCGGAACCGGACATATGATGGGATTAGATGTACATGATATGGAAGACCTGGGAGAAGTGTGGGTTGGCTATGACGGTCAGCCAAAAAGCACACAGTTCGGGCTTAAATCATTGCGACTTGCAAAGCCTTTAAAGCCGGGTCACGTTTTTACCATCGAACCCGGAATATACTTTATTCCTGAGTTAATGGATTTGTGGAAAAGTCAAAACAAGTTCAATGAGTTTATAATCTGGGATGAGGTTTTAAAGTTTCGTAATTTTGGTGGAATAAGAAATGAAGAGGACTTTGTGATGACTGAAGATGGTGCCCAACTGCTGGGAAAACAAAAACCCAAAACAATCATTGAGGTTGAGGCTATTCGAAGCAAAGTTGTATAACTGAAAGATATTCCCGGTGTCATCTCCATGAAATATGGGTCTGACATCTACTCCTGTATTTTTTCAAACAATTCGCGGGGTGAACTGCCTGAGCGGAAGAGTTCTGCAATTTCTCCAATACGCAACCTTATCAGCCTGATGCCGGTATTTCCTATGCTACCTGTATGAGAATAATCTGATGGTGTGGTTGGGTTAAAGGTTCCCGACCCTGCTTTTAATGCGACTGACCTGTATGCCTCCCTGAACGGGACCCCATTCATTGTCATCCTGTTAGCCTCTTCAACAGAGAATACATCATTATACCTGGCATCATTCATTATATCCTTCCTTATGACCAGCCCGGCAATAGCAGCGTTCAGAGCAATTGCCAGCTCATGTATCTCATCAAAGGCATCAAATACTATTGCCTTAAGCTCCTGAAAGTCACGGTTATAGCCCGGGGGCAGTGAGGCAGTCATCATCGCCACCTCCCCGGGTACTGCCTGCAGCCTGTTGCATCTCGCCCGTATGAGCTCAAAGAGATCAGGGTTTTTCTTTTGCGGCATTATTGATGAGCCGGTTGTAAGATCATCGGCCAGGGAGACAAATCCAAATCCCGGTGACATGAACAACACCACATCCGAGGCAAACCTGCCAATCGTGTTTGCAGCCGATGCTATGGCACCAGTTATCTGCCTCTCCATCCGTCCCCGGCTCATCTGGGCATAAGGGGATGTTACAATCAATCGGTCAAACCCCAGCAATGATGCTGTAATCTCACGGTCTATGGGCAATGAGGTTCCGTAACCGGCTGCCGTTCCCAGCGGTGATGCGTTAAAAAAGGCTGCTGCACCTGATAGAATCTGCAGGTCGTCACAGAGGCTCTCGGCAAATGAGGCAAACCATAAACCGAATGAGCTTACCATGGCAGCCTGCAAATGGGTGAATCCGGGCATGAGCACAGCTTCATGCTTCTCGCTCAGATCAAGAAAAGTGTCAGACAGCTTCTGCAGCTCCTTTGCCAGCAGAACAGACTGATACCTTAAATAAAGATGTATATCAGTAAGCACCTGGTCGTTGCGTGACCTTCCCGTATGCAGCTTCCCTGCTGCCTCTCCGGCAAGGTCATGCAGTCGAAACTCCACCAGTGAGTGGATATCTTCAAACTCGTTCCCCACCTTCAATGCCCCTTGTTCTGCTTCAGCAAAGAGGATGGAAAGAGCTTCGAGAAGCCTTTCCTTATCATCTCCTGAAATTATGCCACATCTGCCGAGCATTATGGCATGAGCCATTGAACCCACGATATCATATGGAGCCAGCCTGTCATCATAACACCTGTCGCGGTCGCAGGTAAAGCTGATCAGCGATTCCCTGGTCACTCCTCCCTTATCCCACAAATGCATCCTGAGGTACTTTTTTCCTGTTAGCTTCCATGATGGCATGATGAGCCATCAGGCGGATTGCGTTGATACGTATGAATCCCAGACTGTCAGTCTGGTTGAACCCTCCTTCGATGTCCATGCTTGACAACTCCTTATTATACAATGAGGAGGGTGACTCGCGTCCTTCAATGATGATGTTGCCCTTGTAAAGCAACATATGAACAACACCGTCTATCACCTCCTGACTCTTATCCATCGCCGCCTGAAGGAAATCCATCTCAGGCGAGAACCAGAAGCCGTTGTAAACCAGCTCGGCGAAGACGGGGGCAAGCATGTTGCGGAGACGCATCACCTCACGGTCCATGGCAATACCCTCTATGTCCTTGTGTGCGGCATGAAGTATCGTTGCCCCGGGAGTCTCATATATTCCCCTCGACTTGATACCTACATACCTGTTCTCAACCATGTCGAGCAGACCTATTCCATTCTCACCGCCAACCTTATTGAGGTATGTGAAAAGCTCAAGCGGATCGGTAAAGCAGGTTGCGTCATCCCTGTTAATGACCTTCACCGGAATACCATCCCTGAAGGTGACGGAGATGTGAGTCTCCCTGTCAGGAGCATCCATCGGCATAACCATTTTCTGAAGTATATCCTTACCTGCAAAATAGAGCGGGTCTTCAAGAATTCCAGCTTCATGGCTTATGTGCATCAGGTTATCATCCTCGCTGTAGGGCTTTGATATTGATGCCTTTACCGGAATACGGTGGCCTGCGGCATACCTGATCATGTCAGAGCGACCCTGGAACTGTGAAAGGAACTCCTGGTCTTTCCAGGGTGAGATGACCTTTATGTCAGGTTTAAGTGCATAGTAGGCAAGCTCGAACCGTACCTGGTCATTCCCCTTGCCTGTTGCCCCGTGCGCCACATAATCAGCCCCGTACTCAATAGCAGCCTCTATCTGCTTCTTTGCAATGAGAGGGCGGGCAAGCGCAGTGCCCAGAAGGTAGCGGTCTTCGTATACAGCATTGGCTTTTATTGCCTTGAATATATATTCAGTGACAAACTCCCTCTTAAGGTCCTCAATAATCACTTTGGAGGCACCAATAGCGAGCGCCTTCTTCTGCACTGCCTCATAGTCTTCATCCTGACCTACATCAGCTACATATGCAATGACATCATAGCCTTTGTTTATCAGCCACTTGAGTATTACCGAGGTGTCGAGCCCTCCCGAATATGCCAACATTACTTTTTTCATTTTTTCCAATCTAGATTCTTACTGTTAAAAATAAGGCTGAGACAATCTTCCACAGCCTCGTTGCTTATATTGTCGCGGGGTATCAGAAGAATTGTATCATCTCCTGCCACTGTTCCGGCTATCTCATATCTTGAGGCACGGTCTATCTTTATCGCCACCGCTGAGGCAAACCCGGGGTAAGTGTTGATGAGAAGCATTCCTCTGGCCCATATCATGCCAGTTATGGCCTCCCTTTCACTCCCGGGTGTAAATTCATCTGTTTGCTCTTTTTTACCCGGGAGAAGATAGCGGTAACCACCACTGCCGTTGAAACCCCTGCTTATTCCAAGCTGCCTTAAATCGCGGGA
>JALOMO010000036.1 GCA_025455395.1 Bacteroidales bacterium | reverse complement strand
GACCATACCCTGCTACCACACCATCATTAACAAGAAATCTGTTAAAATCTGCTTTGATTTTATCACTTACTTTCTTAAGTGCTTCAGCCTTCTCTGCCATACCCGACACTTCATATACCCTAATGTATTGCATGAATGCCTGGTAATTCATTTCAACGGTCCATGATGAGATCATTCTCCGCGCAAGATCTTTACTTACCGGTTGCAGAGAGTCGTTCCAGTCACCCCCTCCGAAAGGCACCAGGTAAGTGCCCGGGATGAATGAATCAGTTATCATTTTTATAAGTCGCTCGACATGTTCACTGAGAGGTGTCTTCTGAATCTCATGACCTCCTTCTTCAGTGTGGTAGGGCAAGAGTTCATCCAGGACTTTTATATCACCGGTTACCCTAACATAAGAAGCGAGTGCAATCATGCACCAGTAATATACATCCCCGTGTGAATCGTCAGCCCTTATCTCTGAATAACGGTCGAACATCCACCATTGAGGCCAGCCGCCATCAGGGTTCTGATTTGAAAAGATCATTTTAAGAACATGTCTGGCTTCGTCATACTTCCCCATGCATAAGAGGAGATCAAACGGCCCCTGTGACACATCACGGGTACCCCAGGCTGCCCCGCTGAACTGTTCGAGGCCATAAGGAGTAAGGTAATGTATAAGGGCATTCATCCCATACCACGGAATTATCTCACGAATAGCGTCTATATCTTCCTGATCTCCGCCTATTGACAGTCCCAGGCTCATACTTTTCCATGCCTCATTTGCATTCTGAGTGTCATTAAACCACTGCCTGTCAGCATCTTTGATCTTTAATGCAGTAACATGGCCAGGTACTTCACCAATGAAACTCATGCAAAACAGGTCTGTATCCCTGACTTCAAGTACAAATAATGAATCTCCCTGAATTCTGTCATTGCCAAATAGTGCCTCATTTCCGCAAGCTCTGTAATCACATGAATCACTGTTAACAATGATCCTGAACCGGGCGCCAGGGAATTTTGCTGCGATCATACTTCCTTCCTTAGGTCTGGCCACATATTCGCCTGCAGTCTGCCCGGCGGCGACATCCCATCCAATTGTATCATCAAATTGATTGGTAATCAGCAGATCAACCTTGTCTCCGTTTATTACCCTGAAGTCCATATTGACCTTCGGGCTTTCAAGCGAAGTCCATGTGCGTATTTGGAAGCAGTGCCTGTTATTCTTGTAGATCCACCGGCAATAATTGAGTCCCATCTCAAAAGCGGAAGGAACACCCAGCAAACGGTAAGCTCCGTCGGTCTTTACAAATATTCGCTGTCCGGTCTCGGGCGAAAGGTTGAAGGCGCTCGTGCAGATAGAAAGAAGAGTATTGAAATTTGTGTTTCCCTGGGTGATGTGTGAATTGAATATTCCGCAGGCAAAAGAGGTTGTTGACATTATAACCTCAGAAGGCACAAGATCTCTCATTGCCTGAATGATATGTGCATGAGGACGGTCAACCATTGTCTCCTTGGAACGTAAAACCACATGATTGTGCTCACCGTAGAAGAATGATAACAGCTTATCATTTTCAGTTTCGCAGTGACGTCTCTCACTTCCGTAATAGAGGTCAATATCTGCATCACTCAGGTCATCAACCTGAAAATAAGCGGATGTATTGAATAAGTTCCTCTGCGCGATGAGCATACCGCCCGGAACCTCAGGAGAAATCTCATTATTGAATTCAGCCATGAGGCCGGGGAGTCGCTTAAGATCTTCACCATTTGTTGCTCCAGGATGGTCCGGCAGGTATGCAACTGTAAACATTGTTCTGTGGCTTTCTCCGGGAGAAAGCTGAAACGGGGTTTCCTGTATTGCTACCACCGAAGACTCTCCGGAATAATCACCTCCGAGGGCTTCAGCCAGCAAGCCCTCAGGGATCCTTGTCTCACGATATGTTTTACCGTAAAACTGCATCCCGTCAACGCTGGCTGATTTAGCTCCACCACAGCATGAAATCATTAACCATGGGTTGCCGGCTGACTCTTTCATATTCTGACGGCAACATATTACTGAGCCAAATTGGCTCTCCTCCAGAACCCGTCTCTCAAGATACTGGCTCACATAATACTCATTGACCAGCCCGGAGGTTAGGGTTTTCAGACCGATATCCTGCAAAAAGATCACATCTAGCTCTACGGGATTACCGGAAAGATTTCTTGTTTGAACGCTCCATTGCCAGCTAAGGCTCTTGTCTGAAAGATGCAGCCGGCAAACATATTCTATTCCAGCCCATATCCCGGTAGCAATAAAGCTGCCATCTTTAATACAAAAACGACTGTTGCTTTCAGGTCCCAGAAGAGGCAGGTAATCAAACTGGCCATCTCTCTTTCTCAGGAAGAGGTTAGCTCCTTCCCTGGAATATGGTGTGGCAGGTTTAAGGCTTATTCTGACCGGAGGCACCTCAATACTCCTGACCGATCCGTTTTCAAGGAATTCAAATGAAAGACCCAGGGAATTTATTATTTTCATTCAAGCTATTTTGATGTCAATAGTAAACTCCTTTTTATGCAGATGGTTGTAAATAAAGGCCATACGCTCCGCATCACGGACTAATCTGACTGGACTTCCGGCAATTGTTGCCTCTCCAAGAGTGCCAGCCAACCTTCCTTCAAATACAAGCTCTCCCGGCAGGTCGCGGTCACCATGCAGGGTGAGGCTTACCATTTCTTTTGTTACATATATTCTGAGTATGTCAGATGTGCAATGCAATATTTTCAATCCGTCACAGATATGCATGCAGACAGGCGTGAGCACTCCGTAAAGCGGCGGCCATATCACTTCTTCAATATAACCGGGAAATGAGACCTCCACTCCGGTTTCAGGGTGAGTATATGAAATCTTCCCGTCCTGCTCTTCATTATAGTAATTGCCTATAAACAGCAGGGCATTTTTCGCATCGGTGAAACGTTCTCTTACAATTATATTCTCATTTACTGCACCGGTATATCTTAGCCTTGCTCCTGATCTTCCCAGAATTGCTTCATAGACAGACTTATGCCCTTCGGTATCGAAACCTATCCAGGTTCCAAGATGAGTAACCGTGCCACTTCCTAGTGGCATGGAGAATCCACATGCAGATCCGCTGATGGTACGGGCTATTATTTCAGCGCCCTGTAGTTTTTCCGCAGGGTATATTACCTGGGGATTGGAGCACTTGATATCCTCCAATCCCATAATATCTATCAATGGAGAATCAATTGTCTCAAATCCTGATGGATAGACTGATAGTGCATCCCGAATGATCGTACACTTCCTCTGCGACATTTCACGGTCAGGCAGGTAAGGGAATATCACAATATTCCCTCCGGCAGTTGCATAATCTATAATCGTCTGCTGTTCAACTGCATTCATTTCATCGGTACAAAAAGCCCACACTTGCCTGTACCTGCCAAGTGTTTCAGCAGAAGACCTGGTTAGATCAGCCATATCGTAGTCAATATTCAGCAACTGAAGGGCCTTCAGCAACCCGTCAAAAAACGCCGGCCTGCGGATGGCAGACGGTGTGAACTGAAGTCCGCATGATCCGTTTACGGGTCTCTCAAGCTCTGTAGAATAATAGGGAGGATAAAACAGAACGCACACTTCAGCTTTGCGTCTGGCTTCGACAATCAGTTCTTCGGAGGTTCTTACAATTTTGCTCATCCTCTGTACCAGTGAGAAGGCTGATGTTCGGACACCCTCAGGTGTCAGAGGGTTGAACCAGTAAAAGGATTTTCCGGAGTAGCCCTTCCGCCTCTGGTTACGACCCTGTGAGAACATATAATAGTTCCATCCGGTAAGGCCATTGGCTATGCTTGCCTTGTAAAAGAGCTCCATCTCACGCGTATTAGTCACCACATGATATTCACGCGAGCCGCACTGAAACTCTGCGGCGAACAGGGGAGCCTGTCCCTGAACGGCATTTGTAATGTCATTAATGATGCGGTCGTCATGCATATTGCGGTGAGAGAGGAACTCGGGTATATGGTCAACGCCAAATATGATCCCGCTCCTGTCACCAAAAAGATCATCATACATAGTAATGTTTACAGGGAACTCATAACCATGTCCGTAAATCCAGCCCGGAAGGTTATGATACATCGGAACGGTCACTCCTCTTTCCCTTGCCATACCGTAAAGCATCCTCAGGTATTCGCCGTAATATGATCTCCAGAAGAGATGCCATTCATGATCGCGTCCACGGTCACCCTTAGATGCATACGTCAGATTCCCGTCAGGAGGAAGCTCTATGTCCGAAAATCCGTGATAATCTGTCTCCCATAGAGCATTTATCTCTTCTATAGTAGTAAACTTACCAGATAGGTAAGCAATGAATTTCTCTCTTACTTTATTTCCATAATCTCCCTGTTTTGCAAGCCATGAAAAGACACCAATCTCATTGCATACCTGCATCATGATGACAGGTCCACCAGCTGATATCTCATGCTCGCGAATCAGAGGCATGATCTTGTCATACCAAAGGGCAACTTTTTCAAGGTATTTTTCGTTGAAGAGACTGACGCCGTCGCTTCTGACTATTTCGCCATGGCTGTTTCTCATTCTGACTGCGTCACCATATTTGTCCAGGAACCAGTCAGGTAATCCTGCTCCCCGTGTTTCAGCAAGAATGAAGGGACCTGGCTTCACGATGCAGTATAATCCGTAAGCTTTGCAGCGCTGCAGCCACCCTTTCAGATCGCGTTCAGGCGATGTCGATCCGTCAAAATCAAAAGCATACTCCTCCGCTTCATGCCATGCCCATGGGACATAGGTGCTTACTACTGTAAGCCCGGCATCCCTGGCTGCCTCAAGATGTATGTCCCAAAGCTCCCTTTTTATTCTGAAATAATGTATCTCTCCTGAATTGAGAAATACTTTTTTTTCATCCTGAAAGAAACTGCACTCCTTTACACTAAATGTCATTGCTCTCTTTATTAATATCAGATTGCGGGTAACTCTCCGGTCTGTCCTGTTCCGTTCCCTGAATCACTATTTCTCTGCCTCAGAAGCTCCTTGATCTCAAAAGTCCTTTTCTCAGTCAGTGAGTACCTTACAGCGAAGAGTAATGCCAGCAAGCTAAGGAGGAGAGGCAAACCGATTTCTACAACCCTCATCATCAGGAGGGTATATGGAGACTGCTTTTTCAGAGGTTCTATGTCCTTTTCGATCGCTGCAAGCTCATCGTAAAGCTTATCAGGGGTCGAACCGGGATTCAGGGCATAAATCCTGTCATTGATTCCGGAAATATTCTGAGTCAGTTGTGTCGTATGCTCCCTGCTTTTCTCATGCTGCTTTGTCCTGGCCTGGAGGTGTGCCAGCAGATCGAATGAATAGATCTTTGCCTTCATCAGTTTCAACTGCATGATGAGAGGAATAGCTGACCTGATAAGTGTATCTGCCTGCTGGGGTGATGACTGGGCCAGGGCAGCATTAAGGTTTGCGAGTTCACTGATCATTGACTTTGACGCAGCAGAAGCTTCAATAAGTACATTTTTTCTGCGGGCGTCATTCTCTGCGTACCCGGTTCGTTTTTTCTCCGGTTTTTTTGTCACCTCATTTTCAAGATAGAGCAGATAGTCTTTAGCCTCCTTCAGGGCTTCGGATGTCTGTGCCACGGCATTCCCGGTCCAGCCAGCGATGGCACTTGTACCATCATACTCTTTCCAGTACTCTAACTTGCTTTGCATCTCCCGCACGCTTCCCTGCAGGCTGTCAACTTTGGTCACCTGTGTCTGATCGAATAGGGTCAGAGTAATTAGTATTCCGGCTACAAAACTGGCAAAAGCGGTACCAAGCTTGATGAACCACCAGTATATGGAATAATAACTCCCTTCCGACCGGTGACCTGTCTTCAACTCATCCTCATCACATATATCTCCAACCATTGATGATCCGAGGGTAAAGAAGAAGAGCATTCCGGCAGACAGCAAGATTGTCGGGATGATTACAAGGTACGGGTGCTCAGGGTTATAACAGATGATCTTTGAAAGCTGTGCAAAGCACATCAGCACCATAGCAATTATGAGAGTATTCCGTTTACCAAGTTTCGGGCTGATCCAGTTGAGCGGGAAGACGGCCAGTACACCGGTGATGGCCCAGATAGTCCCGTTGATGCCCAGCAGCCTTGCTCCGGCAATTTTGTCCCCTCCAAAGACATAAAAGATAGGTATGTACGAGCCAAGCAGGTTGACAAAGTTAAAACCCATCGCCAGGGTAAAAATAGTCATCACCAGGTAGATGAAGTTTTTGTTGGTGCCAACGATCTTCATGTCAGCCCAGAAATGTGTCTTCTCCTGTTTTGCAACCCTCACAAACCTTGGTTCGCGAAGTTTGGCGGTCCACCAGAATGAAAGAGGAATAAGTATTGCTGCAATAAGCAGTGAGACGTACCTCATGCCGTCTGCCTCATTGCCTCCGGGGCCCCTGAAGGCTTCTGTGTTGGCGAGGGCAAAGAGCCACGGAGTGCTCATGGCGAATAGGTTGCCCAGGAAACTTTTGCCGCTGAAAAGGCGTGTACGTTCATGAGGGTCAGTTGTCATCTCCATGCCAAGGGCACCATGAGGGATCTCGAAGATGGTGGTGGCAGTGAAGAACAGAAGGAGACCAAAGAGGATGTAGACTAGCTGGAAGCGTTGAAACCCGGCATCACTGGGGAAGAGAGCATGCACCGCCTCTCCCTTGGGAATCCACCACATGACAACAAAGAAGACCGCAACAGCTATACCTCCTATCAGGAGATAGGGTCTCCTGCGTCCCATCCGGCTCCGGGTGTTATCTGAGAGATGTCCTACAATCGGATCGGAGAAGGCATCCCATAACCTGGGGATAATCATTATTAATCCAAGCCAGAAGGCACTCAGTCCCAGACTTATATTACCCATCAGGCCAACCAGCTGTCCGGCAATGTTAAAGAGGGCGATGGGTATTATACCTCCGGCAGAATAAGCGGCCAGCTGGCCTATCGTAATCCGGTCATTCTGCCCGGAAGCCTTAACTGTGCTTTCTTCTCTGATACTCATTCAGGTATTTGTTTATCAACAGTTAATAATAAATCACCAGTTCAGCGGGCAGCTCCCTGACCGTGATCTTAGCTTCATTGAAATCTGTCACCTCCTTACCGTTGACAGTTATTGCTGACGGCATTCTTCTCCCGTTGAAATTCCTAATGGTAATCCCTCCTTCCGGCAGATCGATATTGCCGGATATTGAAAAATGGTAATTGTTGCCCTCCTTCCTTATTGAGTAGGATATTTCACCGTAATAGGTGGGCAGATTTTCAACTGACATCCCCCCGGGAGCATCGATCCAGTCCTGGTACAGGGCCGATGCAAGAACAAGAGTATGGTCATATTCGTTTTCGTATACGAACAAAGACCTTACAGCATTGATAAAATCACTTCCGCACCATGTATGAGGCATGTCTCCTATAAAGCCCGGATGTCGGTGATCATTCCAGACCACCTCGGCCCAGTGATTCCATCCGCCGGCTGGCGGGCGCTGATCATCAAGGAAGTATTCTATCAGCTCATGTGCCCTTTCAGGCTGGTCAAGCATAATGAATGATCCTATCAGGCGGTTTTCATAGGGTGTGTAGTTGATCCACTCTCTCCGGCCATCTCTTCTCTCCAGAAAAAAGTCATAATACTTCTCAAAGGTGTTGTAAACCTGTGGGACGGGAAGATTATGCAGCTCATTGCAAGGGGTGAGTGCAATGGTGGTCGATGTCGCATCAAAGTCACCAAGCTCAACGCAGCCGGGGATGTATTCTATGTTCCTGACCTTCATGGCCAGATCCAGTGAGTTGTACAGATTGACACTGAATGTATCCCTGATGTCGGCTATTCTCCGGTAATTTTCACTCTCACCCAGTATCTTCTGAATTTCAGCAGCGTCCTTCAGACCCTTGATTATAAAGAAATTATCCCAGTATGAGTGCATCGGTTTGGCTGAATAGCCCTCATGACTGATCGACTCGGGCACCAGCCCATAATAGGCGCGGATACTGTCATTACCATCACGGAAGTGATCGGTTGACCGCTCCGCAATAAGTGATTCAATGTAATCAACCGCCCTCAGAATGTTTTCGTTTTTTGACCTGAGGAAGGCGGTGTCACCGGTGAAGTTGAAATATTCACGTATCAGGTAGATGAGCTGGCCGTGGCTGTCATGCTCAGGCACCGGGTCAGGACCTCTTGAATCAACCACGCATGGCACCTTGCCGCTCTCATACTGATACGACGTATACCAGTCTGTAAAATCCCTGACTTCCTTAACAATACCCGATTTGAGCAGTGCTGATGATGTCAGGGCCCCGTCGCGTATCCAACTCCGTTCATAAGAGCGTGAACCCGGCTGGATACCAACATTGTCCCTGTTGATAAGGATATAGACAAGATTTGACCTCCAGGTATCTATGATCCTGTCAGCTGAAGGGGGCAGATTTAACCGGATGTGATCCGTTTTAGTCCTCCAGAGATCGGCCGAACTGTAAAAGGCGCCGGAGATATTCTTTACATCCATGCTCCCTTCCAATGACTTTCCCCCATGATATGGCACAGCGGCAAAGAATTCCGTCGTTTCACCGGGTTCGAGGTGAATTGAATACTTTATAACGCCGTTTGCCATCCCCGCCTTGTCGGAAGCTGCTTTGCCCGGCGGCATTATTCCGGCACGCAACATGTCCACAATATTACCTTCATCAAACGTTGCAGCACCAAATGAATCGTATGCCCTGGTCAAAAGAATGACCTTGTCATCAACCGTGATACGGCCCCCGGCATCTTCGCCTATGGAGTTAATCTTCCCGCTTCCTCCTATTGTGTTGAGGAATTGGTAATACGGATTTACCTGAAACGGGCGTACCAGCAGGTAGAACTCAAAATCAAAAGGCAGGTCTGTAAGATTTTCAAATGAGTAACCGATATAGAGCAGTGAATTAACATTGGCAGTGCCACCTGATGACACTCCAGTGACAAACTTCAGCCCATCGTTATGCCATGTTACTGACGGAATAAATTCAGTCTCTCCGGCAGCTCCCGGAAATACCATGGATTGACCCGGATTCATATTGCTCCAGTTAACAAGCGAATCGCCTACTCGCAGCATCGGCTCAATGGAGAAGAGGGACTTGTCAACTTCAACCATTCCCGATTCGTTGATCAGCGCCTCCTTTGTGTCATTATTGACACCCGTAACAGTCCAGTAGGTTGCCTGTTCCGAGAAATATCCGGGGTAGTTTCCTTCAGGTGAATTCTTTGCACAGTATATCAGGAAATCATTTGGTGTTTTAGTGCTGCCAACATCCGGGAATTCTATTTCTGTAATACCGAAGGTGCCGTTACCTGTGGGCTCCGCCAGCTCCAGCCTGAGGTACCTCGCCTCTGCTTCTGGAAGTCTTAAAAAGCTCACCTTTCCCCTGTTGGAAGAAACCGAGTATGCTTTTCCCCAGCTTCTGCCGTCATCCGACAGGTAAATCTCAAAGCTCCCGGCCTGATGACCTTCCAGCCAACTGATCTGCAATCCTCCGAACTCCCTTCTCTCCCTGAAATCAACAGTTATATCTACACTGTTAGTTTTGCGGCTCTGCCACGATGTTTCATCGTAGCCGTCAGCCATCAGGCCGGGCAAATGCTTCCTGGCAGATGATGAAGCTGATATTGCCGGTGGCGGCCATGTGTGCTTCTCAGGCAGCAGGGGTTCGAACCTCAGGTCATCTATCCACAGCGTGCCTCTGCCGCCGACAAATGATGCGACGGTAAACTCTATTCTGTCAAAGCGCTCAGGATCACGGCCTTCCGCAGGCCCCCATGCAAATTCTATATGACGCTTTTTAATGCGGATCTTCTGCCACTCGCCCGGAAAGGAGTAGTTGCGGTTATTGACCCACCAGACATTATTCCCCGTGCTGTCAATAAACTTAATCTCAAAGTTGTTTGAGGGCGACTCTGCCTTCAGCCAGAAGGAAAACTCGTAATTTTCAGGCAGATCAACAGGGAAAAGCTTCTGTATCCCCCCGTAACCGGATCCTTTCGTGAAATCATAGTCAATGCGGATGGCATTGCCGTTAACTCCCTCCTCAATGGAGTGATTCATTGAAACCCCGTCAGACAGATTGTAAGACCAACCGTTTGTACTTTCAAACTCGTCCAGGGTCTCTACCTGGGCATTGCCGGCTGCAGTGACAACAAAAAGCAACAGGATGATGGCGATTGTTCTGCCGATGAGGTTCTCCATCGTGATAACGGTTTTTAATGAGATTTACCTGTCTGCATGTATATTACAGATAGCTGAATCCCAGCCTGTTCAGACCTTTCTGGATGACAGGATCCTTCATCACGTAGTCCCATACCAGCCCGGTCCTGAAGTTCTCTATCATGATCAGCATAGGACCCTGGTCAATGCCTATGAAATCATCATTGACCCAATCGGCGGTAGGATTAAAGGAATCGTAATATCCGTATTTACCCCACAGCCGGTCACCATACCTTTCATTTATTGTTTTTATTGTAGGCAGAACAATCTCAGGAGCAAAGGGCAGAGATGAGAGAGGGCCATAAGGAGCGATTGTTCCGTCATCATAATAGTTATAATCCGGTCCGCTTGTCCCTCTTCCGGCGTAACCCAGGAATTCCCTGTCATCGAAATTATACCTGTCGGTCGGCCCATCACTGGCAGTGACACCCCAGCAGAGTGAATCATACCCAATCCAGCCATGAGGATTATCAATAGCATACTGCCGCTGTACATAGGTCGCACGGCGTGAATTTTCGAAGTAGTCTATCCCCTTCTCCCTCATATATGAGTCAGCTATTCCGCGGAAGTCAATGAATGCCTGTGAAAACTGATGACCAAAGAGAGGAGGAAATGCAACATGAGAAAGGCCTTCGTAAGGGGTCTGCCATTTATAGGAGCTTAACCATAAGTCATAACTCTCTTCAGCATTCTCCATCCCGGTTCCGGCAGCAAGTATATAGAGAAATAGGGCTTCATTGTACCCGCTCCAGCCCATATGGTGTAGCCCCTCCTCCGGATGCCAGCCCATGGATATCTGACGGGCATACTTACCTGTATCAGGCATCATAAGGAATTCCCATTCTATTCTGCCTAACAGGAGATCAGCCTGTGATCGGATACGTCTTTCAATGTCATTGTCGTGGCTGTAATAATTGCGTGCAAAGATAATTCCCATCATAAGGAGACCAGTATCTACAGATGACAGTTCACATCTCCATTCCCTGGTCCCGGTGCTCATTCGCAGGAAGTGGTAATAGAAACCCTTATATCCGGTCACGGCTGTATCTGCACTCTGTATCGAATTAACGAAGAAGTCGAGCGTGTTGACGGTTATCTGTGCCGCCTCATCACGGGTTATCCAGTTTCTCTCTACCCCGATGGCAAATGATGCAAGACCGAATCCGGTTGATGCTATGCTGGCAGGGGCCCACGCTGCAGTACGGTCCTTGACTATTCCCCATTCGGGGTGATGTTCCATCAGAAAGAATTGAAATGTTTTTTGCTGGATAGAGTCAAGCATGGTTTCTTCATCAGGTGAAAGCTGGTAATTTACCCTGCCTTGTGATATGAAGCTGACCTGTGCCTGCTGATTGCATGAGGCAAGCATTAAAGCGGCCACTATGATAAGGAATGTCGTTCTCATCTCTTTTCAGTATGTAAACCCAAGTTTATTGAGACCGGCCTTTACCTCGTCGGCAGACATGAACAGGTCCCACAGAAGGCCTGTCCTGTGGTTCTCAATCATACATACCATTGGCCCCTGATCAATAGCCAGGTATGAGGAGGCCCACCATCCGGCCGTTACATTAAAGGCATCACGGAAACCATATTCTCCCCAGAGTCTGTCACCCAGGATATAGTAGAAATGCCTGATGGCAGCCATTGACTGATCAGGGGTGTAAGGTATGGACGACACCGCTGCAGTAGGGCTTATCACACCAAGGTCATTTGTTGGTGAATGTGCGCTGTAACCCGATTGGTTATCGGAGGCAGTAAGACCCCAGCACTCAGCAGAGTAGCCGACATAATTCCTAGGGTTATCCTCGCAGTATTTCCAGTTGATCATGGAATGGGCTACATTCTGATCCCAGTAATTGACATAGACATCTTCGAGATTGCGGGGATCAAGGCCCAGGAATGAATAATGGGTAAAGAAAAGCGGTCCACCATAGGGCCATCCCATTGGTAGTGTAATACCATAATAAGTGTTTCCGTTCATTATTGCCCCGTTATTCATGTACCCGTATCTGTAGGTATCCCTGGATATTGTATGAGTAGGTGACCCTGCCCCGAGAACATAACAGATCAATGTCTCATTATATCCTTTCAGTATCATGTTGATCTGGAATCCATAATCAGGAGACCAGTGCCAGTAAAGCGCGTTCTGTCCCTGTGTAAAAAAGTCGTACTCAACTGCCCTCCAGAGGTTGTTAATACGATTGATCAGAAGCCCCTCTTCGGCAATAGCTGAATTGAGGTACTGTCTGAAAGTAATAAGGCCCTGTATCAGGAAAGATGTTTCAACAAGGTCGCCGCCATTGTCTTTTGAGCTGAAAGGTACAGTTCTTCCGGTTGTACCATTGAGCCAGTGCGGCCATACACCGTGATAGCGGTCACAGGTCTCAAGAAAATCGAGAATTTTATCCATGTGGGCCAACCCCTGGGCCCTGGTAATAAATCCGCGCTCCATTCCTACCACCAGTGCCATCACGCCAAATCCAGTCCCCCCGGTTGTAACCACATCGCCCGAGGAATTCCTCTCACGCGCCATACCGCTCGAAGGGTGAGCAAAATCGTAGAAATACCTGAAGGTCTGGCGCTGCACCAGATCTAGCAGTTCCGTATCAGATATCAACGGGAATTTTAATGTCTGATCAAGTTCCGTATAGAAGGAATTTGTAAACCCGTCAAAGGTGAATTCGTTCACCCCTCTAAGGCTGCTTGAAATTGTGAAGGAGTATTTCTTATAGTAATCGAGAGTACCTGTAGTGGTTACTGTTACTCTTTTGTTGCCGTCAGAGAGAGTAATGACTGATGGTGCCTGTAATGATATGTATGACTGATAATCAGAAGGGTCAAGAGCTTCAGAGAAGTTTACAACAATTGTAACTGATGTCCTGCTGATATTCTGTGGCATGACAGGTGGCAAAAATGACTGACTGTTCAGGGTGATTGAATTTATTACCATCTTCCCGTTGATTGTTTTAAAGGCGTAGGTTACACCCGGAAAGGTCTCCTTGTTGAGCCCTTTCAGGGAAGAGGTGATATCAAGTGTAAAATCTGTATAATAATCAAGGTTCTGAAGCGGTGTAAGAACCACTGTACGGTAATCATCCATATAGGAGACAGTGCAGGCCAGTTGCACGCTGCCATTTTTTTTAAGCAGGATGCTCTTTTTGACTGTGGAAGTATCAAGTACATTGCTGAATTCTACAATAATATTTTTGTCAACAGGAATATCGGTGACAGTCATCTGAAGATCGAGATAAACAGTTCCTACCTTTGACCTTATAAGCTGAACATTACCGGGATCATCGTCGCCGGGGTCCTTCTTATCGCATGAAACAACAATCAGTGCAAGTGCAGCAAGCAATGCACCCGTTAGTCTTTTCCACATAATATAATGATGAATAAAGATGGAGGGTCCGGGAACTCACCAGGACCCTCCGTAAACAATAACCTCTTTAAAAATTACGGTTTCTCAGAATTGTACATAAGGAGAATCTCATTTGCTGAAAGAGTCTTATGCCATACCCTGATGTCATCGAGCTGACCCTTGAAGTGGTTATTTTCGGGAAGAGCATAGTTAGCCCAATCATCGGTTATGGTTCTGTTGTTCCTTCCCTGGATGAAACCGAGTGCAAATTTCTTATCCGCAGCAAGGCCGGCATACTTCAGACCGGTCACACCTTTCTTGGCATCACCTGCAGGCCAGAGATTGAAGTCGAAGCTCTTCATCTTCTCACCGTTGAAGTAGAGTGTGCCTACTTTAGCAGCAGCATTGTAGGTATAAACAACGTTGAGCCAGTTGTCCTTCAGCAGTGCGGTCATCTGAGCTACGGTCAGGCTCTTGGCAAATGTCCATCCCTGCCAGCCAAGGTCAGCAAGTGAGGGAAACCACATATCCTCAGCTGCCGTTCCGGTTGCATGCTGGTACTGGATGGCGAATTTTGAACCATCATATGCGCCGAAAATTTCGTACTGGATACCGTTCCATCCGGCCAAGCCCATTACAAAATGACCGTTTGTTTTACCTGTTGAATTGGTCTTAACCCAGAAGGCAATTGTAAAGTTGTTGGTATTCATCAGTAAATCACCGTTGGGTATTTCAACAAGGCTGGTGGTCCCGTTGAATGTTGCTGCTTTGCCTGCAGCTGCCTTCCTCGAAGCGGTATAGGTAATATCAATGATGTCTGCAGCAGCCGGATCCCATGGACCGATAACATCATTCGCGTTATCTTCAAATGTAAAATGAGCTACTGCGCCTGCAGGGGCAAAGGTTCCCAGGGTGGTAAAAGTCCTCTGAAAAGCATCAATTGTTTCACCTTCTGTAGACTCAATACCGGTTCCGAAGCTGAGCTGATACAGCGCTCCCGTTCCCAGGTTGGCCTGTGGCACTATTGTAATTGTCTTACCCGATACCGTTACATTAATGGCAATGTTGGCATCATCATAATCCTGTACCATTGTAATGTTGCTTGTCGTAGCAGTTGCCGGGTCGACATTCACGTTAAAAGTGGCAACAATGGTCGGAAGAACCGGCACGTTCGTGGGTGAAGTGGCACCGTTAAGATCAATGGTTCCGGCCATTAGTGACTGCAGTTTCAATGGCACCGGATCCTCTTCGCAACTGCTCATTACTAATGAGAGCAGGGCAGCAACAAAAAGCAAACTAAAATTCAGATGTTTTGTTTTCATAACTTTTCAATTTTAAATTAAACAATTATATTAAATATCAATAACTTACCAGTTTGGATTCTGAATAAGCGATCCCTGTGAAATATCGATTTCATTTTGAGGGATCGGTAATAATTCATGCTTGCCGGTGACAAAGCCCATCGGACCAAGTACAGCAGGAGCTTTACCCGTCCTGACAAGATCCCAATACCTGTGCCCCTCCATTGCAAGCTCATGTCGCCGTTCTTCAATGATTATATCTCTAAGAGCAGCCTTACCTGTTTCAGTTACATCAGGAAGGATGCTGTTATTACCCTGACGGGCTCTTCTCCTGACCTCATTCAGGTACTGGAGTGCACTGCCGGGCTTATTATTTTCATTCAGGGCTTCTGCCGCAATTAGCAGGACATCAGCATAGCGTATCAGGCGCCTGTTATGACCCCATTGTGTGGTTGTAGTGGTTCCCGGATACCATACTTTCTGATTATAGCACTCAACCTCTATCACGTTATTGCCGGCATCAAGTGTTTCGTCAGGGGTTGTACCGTCACCCAGTATCAATACCCCGTCAATTGTTTCTCCGAGGTTGATTATAGTAGCATCAAGGCGAGGGTCTCCTGCCTCAAATGAGTCACGCAGATCAAGGGATGGCCTGTTGAATCCCCAACCCCTGTTGGGCGACCCCCTTACTCCCTGGGTGTTTGCATACTGGTTACCTGATGATCCGTCTACTTCCATGGCACCCACCTCAAAGACCGATTCAATCCCATGTTCACCGTTCATGCCGTTGGCATCCGTAAAGAGAGGCTCAAGATCATACTCATCTGAAAGGATAACCTCCAGGGCATATTTTTCAGCATTGACAAAGTCGCCCTGAAACAGGTAAGCCTTTGCCAGCAATGATTTGGCTGCACCCCTGGTGACACGGCCGGCATTCTGAGGATCATAGGCGCTCTTCTCCGGGAGATTTGCTGCAGCAAACAGCAGGTCTTCAACGATAAGGTCATATATTTCCTCCTTCGTCGAACGGGGCAGCTTCGTCGGCGGTGTGGTGGCAGTGACAAGCGGAACACCTCCGAAGGCCCTGACAAGATCAAAGTAGTACAAACCCCTCAGGAAGCTTGCCTCAGCTACATACCGGTTTTGCAGTACAGGATCCATTTCGATTGAGGGCACATTTTCAATAACTACATTCGCCCTTTTAATGCCTTCATACAAGGCGCTCCACCAGCGGTCAAGACCATCCTGGGTGGAGTTGTGCGTAAACTTGTCATAGGGTCCAACTGTAGGAAGCTGGTCATTCGGGTTACTTCCCTTATGAGCATCATCAGACATGATATCCAGGATAGGATACCCTCCTGAATGATAAGCCCAGTTGCGGATAGTGGAATAAACAGCATTGGTTGCCAGCAAGGCATCGGATGCGCTAACGGGGAATGCTTCCTGTGTCAGCTCTCCCTGAGGATCCTTCTGGAGAAAATCTTCACATCCTGTAATTGAGAGCAGGAATGGGATCAGAAGCAGTGATATTTTCGTCTTAGTTCTCATCTTTCCTAGAATTGCAGGTTAACACCAATTGAATATACAGAGGTAACGGGATAAGTGCCGTAATCTATTCCGTTTGACAAAACATCGTAGCTTCCGATTTCCGGCGTATACCCTGTGAAACTGCTAAGAGTGAAAAGGTTTGAGGCCTTCACATACACCCTTAACTGTTGAATATATGCTTTCTGAGATAGCAAAGTTGGAAGTGTATAGCCAAGAGTGACACTCCTGAGTCTGAGAAATGAGCCATCCTGGATAAACCTGTCAGAAGGGGTGAAGTTGTAGCCGCCAAATGATGGCTTCGGTTCAGTATTGCTTGATCCGGGACCGGTCCAGCGGTCGAAGATATGTTTTTCAAAATTGTAGGGGTCTGGCCTGACCACCTCTTTCCCGTTAAATATTTTATTTCCGGCCTGACCCTGGAAATCAACAGAGAGATCAATGCCTTTGTATTCTATCTGGCCATTGAAACCAAAAATAAGTTTAGGAATGGGTGACCCGATATATGTCCTGTCAAGTCCGTCAATAACTTTGTCATCATTTACGTCAACGAACCTGAGGTCTCCAACTTCGGCCTGTGATGAATGGGGATAGTCAGCGAGTTCCTTGGGTGTCTGGAAGATGCCGTCTGTTTTGTAACCGTAGAATGCCCCTATTGGCAACCCGACGCGACTGAGTGTCACTGGTCTTCCGTCAGCAAGATAACCGCCGATAAGGGTGGAATCAACCCCGCTGCTGCCTCCGATTTCAAGAACTTCATTATGTATGGTTGAACCGAGCAGACCGACAGAATAGGTGAAATCGCCCCTCTTCTCCCTCCAACTCAGGTTGAATTCAAATCCCCTGTTCAGCACGGAAGCAGCATTGTAGCGTACCTTCTGTCCGCCTCCGTTCCCAAGATGACCAGGTGTTGAAAGTTCTACAAGGATATCATCGGTCACACGATTGTAAAAATCAAATTCACCAGTGAGCTTGTTTGCGAAAAGTCCTATCTCGGCTCCGATATCTGTCTGAGTGGTGCTCTCCCATCTGAGGTCAGGATTTCCGCTCTTACCATAGGTTGCTGCAGGTATTGGAGCATCAGGGTTACCAAGCACGGCAATTATTGAGGATTGGACCCTTGCATAACGGTCAAAATAATTTATCTTATCATTACCGATTATTCCCCAGCTTGCCCTGAGCTTAAGCTTTGAAACAGCGTCAACTGACTTCATAAAAGATTCGTTACCGATGTTCCAGCCAAGGGCAAATGAGGGGAAATTGGAATACCTGTTCTCCTTTGCGAATTTCGAGGAGCCGTCGCGACGAAATGTGACGGTGGCAATGTATTTGTTGTTAAGCGAATAATTGGCGCGGAAGAGATAGGAGATCATTGAATAATAAAGTCCCGCATCAACGCCGTTAAAAATAGATTGTATTGTGTTCACATTATTGGCGGGGTCATAGATGTATGACGGACTGATATACCAGAAATCCGGCCCGTCTCTCAGAATATTCTCACCGGGAATACCCATACTCTCGGATGTGGATTCCTGCATTGTATATCCTGCGACAGCATCGAATGCATGTATGTCAGCAAAGGTCTTTCTGTATGTTATGGTATTCTCCCAAAGCCATGTCAGATTATCAGATGTACCTTTATAAAGATCACTCAGGACATTCTGCTGCTGAGAAGCTGTTCCATCCGGATTATATACAGTATAGGCAGGTGTGAAACTTGTTGACTTGTTGTATGAAGCGTCAATGCCAAAACTTGATCTGACCGTAAATTGTTCAAGGAAGTCGACCTCGGCAAAAATATTTCCTACACCCCGGATTCCCTTCCGGAAATTATTCGAGTAAGCAAGGTCTGCAAGAGGGTTTCCCACATTGTAAACTACCGCAAATGATCCGTCATCATAATATGGCTCTAGAACGGGTTGCGCGCGGTAGACAGAATAGGTAACATTCGGCGCATTCTGCTGGTTATAGGGAGCAATAGTCAGGTTATTGCCAAGCTTAATATTCGGTGTGAGGTTATATGTATTATTCAACTTCAGGGTGATGCGGCTGTAATCTGATTTATCAATAATGCCCTCCTGAATGAAAGCACTGATACCAACATAATACTGAGTCTGGGCAGTGGCTCCGGTGACTGAGAACTGATGAGTCTGAATAGGTGCAATACTAAATACCAGGTCCTGCCAGTCAGTGTTAGGTACAAGATCGACGTTGTTATACGATCCGGCAATAATCTCGTTTGAAATGATAGCAAACTCCCTTCCACTGAGGAGATCTATTTTCTTTGCCAGGTTCTGTATACCGAACTCCGAATTAAAGTTGAAGCTTGCCTTTTCCTGACCCGGGGTACCTGTTTTGGTAGTGATGATGATAACCCCGTTTGCACCCCTGGAACCGTAAATTGCAGTGGCGGAAGCATCTTTAAGTACTTCCATCGACGCAATATCGGATGAACTAAGGAAAGAAATATCATCAAGAATGACCCCATCGACAACATAAATCGGAGCCGAATTATTGAAGGTGCCGACACCACGTACCCTGACTGCAGCCCCTGCTCCCGGGGCACCTGAAGTACTTGTCACCTGTACCCCGGTTACTCTACCCTGCAGCCCCTGCTCAGGATTCAGTGATGTTATTTTCAGCAGGTCTTCCGTCTTTACCGTACTTACAGAACCTGTGAGATCACTTTTTCTCACTGTGCCATAACCGATTACAACAACTTCATCCATCAGCGTTGTTTCGGTCATCAGCATTATGTCAATTACTGTTCTGTTGCCTACCAAAACGCTCTGGGAGACCATTCCTACCATCGAAAAAACTAAAATATCTCCAGGCGAAGCACTGATGTTATAATTTCCGTCCATGTCCGACATAGTACCCTTGAAAGTGTCCTTCACCAGAATTGAAACGCCGGGCAACGGGATGTTTTGATCATCAACTACCTTCCCCTTTATCGCCACCTGGCCTGTAACCGGCTGAAGAAAAAGGGTGAAGATGAATAACAGAGTTAGTATTTCTTTCATGGTCAGTGGATATTTCAACCAAATTATGTAAAAGATGTTACAGCCTAAACACCCAATATTGTCTAATGGTTTTCTCAATCCAAAAAAAAAGAATTGAAAGTACCTATATTTTACTACAACAACTATATTTAAATAATTGTCTGACTGGTATTTAAAAAACTGATTATGGCAGACGAAATAGGATATAAAAACAGTAGAGACGTAGCATGCTACGTCTCTACCCGTTAATATCAGTACGCTTCTGGTCTTAATATCCTAATGTAAAATCCTTCTCGGTAACCGGCACACCCTCTGACATCCAGGCAGGCATTGGTTCACCCTTGAGGTAATGGCCGAAGAACTGCGACATACGCTTCTGGAAGTCTATCCTGTTGGGTACCTTCTGAGCCCAGTGCGGTTCACCATTGTAATTCAGCAGCCATGCCGGCTTGCCGAGGCGGCGCATTGCAATGAAAAACTCAATGCCCTGGTACCATGGCACTGCTCCGTCCATATCATTGGCCATTATCAGAATTGGTGTCGTCACTTTATCAATGGCAAAGAGAGGCGAGTTCTCCCAGTAGAGGTGGGGAGCCTCCCAAATGTTAGCACCAATACGGCTCTGCTGATGTTCATACTGCATTGAACGGTTGGCGCCGCTCTCCCAGCGTATTCCTCCGTATGCACTGTACATGTTCACCACCGGGGCCCCTGACTCAATGGCAGCAAACAGGCTGGTCCTGGTGGCGAGATAAGCCACCTGGTAGCCTCCCCAGCTGTGACCCTGTGCCCCAATACGCTTTTCATCTACAAACCCCTTTTCTATCAGGGCCATAATCCCAGGCATTACACAGTTATAAGCACTCTGACCGGGGTAACCGTCAATATAGTATACATCCGGATTGAAAATGAGATAGCCGTTACTGGTATAATAATGATAGTCAATTGTCGACCTGCCGGGTTCCAGGTTTCTGTGCCTGAATATCTCTGATGAGCTTTTTTCATAGAAGTTAACAATCATCGGATATTTCTTTGACGGGTCAAAATTCTCAGGTTTGAAGAGCATCCCTTCAACCTCGCGTCCGTCAAGCGAGACCCACTTAACGAGTTCTGCCGTACCCCAGAGAAAATCTTTTTGCTGAGGATTGGCAGTTGTCAGACGCTTCTCTGCGGTAAAAGAGAGGTCAGTTATCAGGTAATCAGGAAACATCGTGAAGTCCTCCCTGGTATATATGAGAGCTGAGCTCTTCCTTGCCTTGACAGGATTCCCGTAAGAATAATTTCCCCCGGTCAGTCTCAGAGGGGTCTCTTTCTTTTTAAGGTCAATTGAATAAATTGCCTGGGCTCGGGTAACCTGATCGATACCGTGGAGATATTGTTTCTCGGAAGGATCAATAAAGTCATTCTCAGGATCAAAATCCAATAGACGGTAGTTAACCTTATTCACTCTTCCGTTCAATGTTATGTTTACCGGGGCCCTGCCTGCAACCGGGTCAAGTGACCATATATCATACTTGTCTGTAACCAGGAAGGCTTTGTCATCCTTCAGCCATCCGGCAGCCGGATAGGATCCGGCAGGATTGGGTACATCATTCTCATCGTCAAAAACAGGAAGAGTGGCAGGTGAAGTCAGTCGGTACTCCCTTTTGGCTGTCACATCATAGGTATAATATGAGCTGTCTATAGAGTGATACCAGAAGAGATACTTTCCGGCCGGGGAGAAACGCATCCTTGCCCGGTAATTCTCTTTGATCTTCTCAGGCGACCCGGTCATTACATCAACAAGCCAAATGTCAAGCCTCTCAGGGTTACTCTCCCACATAGACTGCACCTGGTACGGGAGATCGGAAAAAGCCACTGCCTTAGGCCCATCACCCCTGTCGGCAAGCTGAATCTCAGGCATCTCAGGTGTTGCCAGTTGTACCACCTTATTCAGGTTTGCATGATAGACAGCCATAAAATTCTTTTTCATGTTTCGCTGCTTGTTGACGACTTGTGCTGTGTGAAGCTCTCCTTCTGCATAATGCCAGACATCAACAACAGGACGGTCTTCATCAAGTATTGTGGTGTCCTTGACCTTATATTCAGGTGATGTCCCGAAAAAGAGTCTTGGACTCTTCTCTGCGAAGGTGAGCCGGGCATTCTCATTAATGATCCATCCATCAGGCAGACCGGCAGTACCCTTTGCAGCGGCAACCGTTGCCAACCCCTTGCCACCCCAGTAACAGAGTGAGTAAGTGTTCCCAGCCTTATCCTTCTCATCAAAGGAGACAATGAATGCAGCCCTCTGCCCGGTTTTATCAACTGAAAGTTGTTTGTACTTAGCTTTGCCTGTATAAAGTGTGTTTCTTGTACCCTTCTTAAGGTCTAACAGAATTACTCCGGGTTGCAGATCTTTATCGTCACCGGTGGTTGCAAGCATCAACACCTCAGCCTCTTCGGCAAAAATATAATCGGTTACGAACTTAATGGTATCAGTCGAACCACCCGCCAGATCTCTTATAAAAAGAGCATAGCCATTATCTTCAGACTCAGTCTTGGGCTTCTTGTTATTCTCTTTGCCATTCTCCTTCACCGTCTCCTTGCTGTTCGACGTTGTGTCTTTCGAGGCTGCCGGCTTTTCCTTGACCGGTTCACACTGCCATGCAAGCCAACCTGACCATTTACCGGGTACCTTGTATGACTTCAGGCGCTTTACGGTATCAGTCACTCCATTCGAAATATCATGAATAGCCAGCATATCAAGCGGCATATCCTCCTTCTTGGTCTTCTTAAGCTTGAGCTCCTTCACCTTTTCAACAGGAGGCTTGATTGTGAAAATCATGAAACGAGAATCTGTGGTGATGTTTATTCCTGTAGCGCAGTTAAACATAACCTTCAGGTCGGCTTTCGCGTCATAAAGTGTTACGACAGGATCGCCAATGGTGGGCTCAGTCTTGAATGCAGCAAGAGAGCCGTCATCAGATATCACCCTTTCAGAGATTCGGTTCCATCTGGTTAGATCATCAATGGTCAGCGGTACACGCTCCTGTGGAATTATGTCTGAAAACTGAAACAGGATTAAAAATAAAAGTAGGGCCTTTCTCATAGTGTATTTGTTTTTTGTTTATTTTAAGGTCTGCATAAAAATAGCAGAATTGATCCGAAATAAAAGATGTTTCAGGATATATTAGCAATTAAACTGGTTTAACATATAATATTGATTTACAGTGACGTCAAATCAAATTACCTCCCGTCAGTAACGAAACAATAAGTTTTATAAACATCAACACAGCGAACAGATAATAATTAACGAAATAGAAATCATTTAAAACTCAAACCATGAAAAAACTATTAACCTTGGCAATTTCCATTCTCATCCTTGCAAATGTATCAGGTCAGAATGCAGAACAGAAATGGGCGGTAAGCCTCTTCGGCGGCAAGACAGAATATGTCGGAGATCTGGGAAATGGCTTTTTTGACTGGGATCCCTGGGTATACGGTCACTTTGGATTGTCAGTAAACCGTTACGTAAACCCCTCCTTTGATCTGAATCTTCAATTCGAGACCGGATCATACGGTTACTGGGAAAGTTCCACCTCAAACTTCTTCGCTAAAAAGACGGATGGGGCGTTGCTTCTCAGGTATAAATTCAATAATGGGTATGCACTTAAGGAAGAAGCACTTGTTGCCCCCTTCCTGACTGCAGGATTTGGTTTTGCAAGCTTTGCTGCTGAAGAAGATGAGATAAGAACAGTTACTGATGACTGGGATGCATTTGTCACCCTGGGTGGCGGTGTCAGGTTTAATGTTGACCCCAGATTTTCCTTCGAATACCAGTTCCTTTATAATTTTACAAACAGCGACGTAAGAGACATGAATACGACTGATGAATATAATGACAGGTTTATTTCACACTCAATTGGTATCATTATAAATCTTTGAGCAGTAATACTCACTGGATTTATTGCGTAAATCCAGCCTGAATGTCTTCTCAAATCAGTTCAACCCCCCATAGAAGAATAAAGCCCCGGTTGGCCGGGGCTTTTCCAATTTAAGAATATTGTAAAAGCTGGTCAAGCCGATAAATCATGAAGGATGAGTTTGCATTGTCACGGATCATAAAATATCTGAACTACTTCTGTTCAGGAGTTGGTGAAAGAAGTGTAGGGAGTGAAGGAAACCGCCAGGCTACCAGGTTCTTCAGAAATGAACTCTACTCATTTGGCTGGGATGCTGAGGTTTCCTGTTTTAGTGCCATGGACTGGGAGGAGAATGGTGCTGTACTGACATACGCAGGTAAGAACTTCAGCGTTATGGTCAGCCCTTATTCAAATGGTTTCAGCGGAGAGGCAGAAATGGTCATGGCATCAACTGTTGAGGAACTCGAGAGTGTGGACTCAAAGGACAGATTTATTTTCCTTCATGGCACGATTGCCCGGGAACAGCTTATGCCAAAGAATTTTGTCTTCTATAACCCGCCTGAACACCAAAGAATCATAGCTCTGCTCGAAAAGGGAAACCCAAAGGCAATTATCTGTGCAACAGGAAGAAATGCGGCTCTTGCCGGAGGTGTTTACCCCTTTCCTCTGATTGAGGACGGCGACTTTGATATCCCTTCAGTTTACATGACTGAGGAAGAGGGTCTGCACCTGCTCCCCTATGCCGGTGAAAGATTCTTCTTGGTTTCACACTCTTATCGCATACCAGGCAAAGGCTATAATGTTACCGGGAGAATTGGTAAAAGCGAAGGACGCAGGATTGTTGTCACTGCTCATATAGATGCGAAAAAAGGTACTCCCGGAGCTATTGACAATGCTACAGGTGTAATTGTGCTGCTGCTTCTGGCTGATTTACTCAAGGATTACGATGGTGAAAGGGTTATTGAACTCGTAGCATTCAACGGTGAAGATTATTATGCTGTACCTGGCCAGATGGATTTTATCATGGCCAACCAGGGCAAATTCGAAGAGATGATCTTGAATATAAATATTGACGGGGCAGGATATGCGAAAGGAAATTCAGCCTTTTCGTTCTATGAGTTGCCCGTTGATATTGAAAGAATTGCCCGCGAAGTGATTGAAAAACGACCCGGCATTATGGAAGGACCACAGTGGCCCCAGGGTGATCACAGCATCTTCATTCAATCAGGTGTGCCAGCAATTGCTGTCTCTTCTGAGTGGTTCACAAGTAATATTGCAGATCAGGATATTACCCATACTCCGAAAGATAATCCATCCATCGTCGACCCTGCAAAATTGCCGGAGATAGCAGATGCTATTGCCGAAATAATCAGGAAACTATGACAAAGAACCTCTGTTGCTGCCCGATGGATAACCCTCTTTCAACAGAAAGAATTATGGATCATGACTATATTCTCTTTATTATTAGTGTTTAACTTCTTATCAGATGCTCTTAAATAGTCAAATGCGACACCTATAAAATAAATTATAAAATAATGAATTACAGAAAGTTAGGCAAGACAGGATTCGATGTGTCCGAAATTTCGCTCGGCACCTGGCAGGTTGGAGGCAAGTGGGGATCAACCTTTGATCACAATCTTGCCGACAGCATTATCAGGGAGGCAATTGATGGCGGAGTTAACTTTTTTGACACTGCTGATATCTACTCCGATGGAGAGAGTGAGAAAGCTGTCGGCAAAGTTGTCAGAGCTTCGGCTAACCGTATATACATCGCCACTAAATGCGGCCGAAAGTTACAGCCGCATAATAATAAAGGATACACTCCTGCAGCCATGAGAGGATTCGTGGAGGAATCGCTAAAGAGGATCGGGGTTGACTGCCTTGACCTCATCCAACTGCACTGTCCTCCTTTTGAGGTTTACTATCGACCTGAGATTTTTGGCGAGTTTGAAAAGATAAAACAGGAAGGGAAGATTCTAAATCTCGGGGTTAGCGTCGAAAAGGTTGAAGAGGCAATTAAGGCGATAGAATATGAAAATGTGTCCACCATTCAGATAATCTACAATATTTTCAGGCAAAGGCCTCATGAGAGGTTCTTTGCACTTGCCAGGGAAAAGAATGTGGGACTTATCATACGTGTGCCTCTTGCAAGCGGGTTGCTCTCAGGAAAGTTCACATCATCAACTCGTTTCGGACCGGGTGACCACCGTTTTTATAACCGTAACGGTATGTTCTTTGACAAGGGAGAGACATTCTCAGGTGTTCCCTTTGAGACAGGGCTCAGGGCAGTGGCAAAACTGGTGCGTCTCTTCCCCGATAATACCCCTCTTGTCCATGTGGCACTCTCATGGATCCTGATGCATGATGAGGTGGGCTGCATTATCCCAGGGGCATCATCTCCTGACCAGGTTAAAACAAACCTGGCTGCTGCAACTCACCAGCGACTGACTACAGAGCAGATGGCTGCCATCAGAAAGATCTATGAAGATGATATCAAACCACTGGTTCACCATCTCTGGTGAGAATACCGGCATCATGTTTCCGCCATTCGCCTGTTTTATTCCGGCGTTCACCCGTTGTATTGCTAACAGCTCTGATTGGCTCAGATATATTTGTATCATATAGTTCTCAATCGACATAACTTCTTATGGAAAAAACCAAAACGGCACTGATAATAGGTGCCGGGATAGGAGGAATAACAACATCGATCTTCCTCGCAAAAAATGGATATACGGTAGATATCTATGAAAAGAACGGCTTCGTGGGGGGTCGCTGCGGACAGATAGTGCGTGACGGACACCGCTTTGATATGGGGGCAACAATGATGCTTATGCCAGATGTATACCGCGATGTCTTCAACTCACTCGGATTGTCTCTTGAGGATGAACTGAAGGTAACCCCTCTGGATGATATTTATACAATCTACTTCAGTGACGGTACCAGGCTGGCATTTACGAAAGATAAGGATGAAATGAGCCGTCAGCTCGAAAAAATGGAACCTGGCAGCACACTAAATTCCGAGAAATATGTCACAGCGGGTTATAATCTTTATCAGATCGCATTTGAAAAACTCATCGGACGTAACTTTACCTCATTCCTTGACTTTTTCAATTTCAGCAACCTGTCGCTGCTGGTAAAGTTAAAGACTTACGTCAATCACAGCAGTTATACTGCCAGGTTCTTCAGGTCACAGCACCTGCAGATGGCCTATACTTTTCAGAACATCTATGTCGGACAGAGCCCCTTTAACGCTCCTGCTCTCTTTTCAATGATACCGGCTGCAGAACTTACTGAGGGGTCGCTATTTCCCAGGGGAGGCATGTACAGCGTCGTCAAAAGACTCATGGAAGTGGCTGAAGAGCATGGAGTAAAATTTCATTATAATATGCCGGTGGCAGCTATAACTGTAAATGGTGGCCGAGTATCCGGTGTCACCTTCAGTAGCGGTGGAGTGGCAACAGCCGATGTCATCATTGCCAATGCCGATCTCCCGTATGTCTACCGTGAACTGCTGCCACCATCATTCAAGTCGTGGCGCATTAAAAGGATGAAATACTCATGCTCAGCTCTCCTGCTCCATTGGGGTATTGACAAACAATATCCGCAACTGGGGCATCACAGTGTCTTCCTCTCAGACGACTTCCGGAACGGCCTTGACAAGATATTCAGGGAGAAGTCGATGGGAGATGATCCCAGCTTTTATATTCATTCCCCCGTACTTACCGATGCTACGGCCGCACCAGAGGGATGCGACTCACTGTCAGTTATTGTGGGAGTTGGACATCTTGACAGAAGACACCCCCAGGACTGGGATCAAATCAGGGAGACAGCTCGCCGCACGGTCTTTAAAAGACTGAAGCAGATAGGCATCAATGACCTTGAGGACCACATTAAGTTTGAGATTGCTGCTCCTCCAACAGCCTGGGAAGAAGCCTTTAATATCACAAAAGGATCAGTGTTCGGGAGCCTCGGACATAATATCCTGCAGATGGG
>JALOMO010000124.1 GCA_025455395.1 Bacteroidales bacterium | reverse complement strand
CCGTTTTTCTCAAGCCTGACTTCCTCCCAGAAGACGCGTACCTCCTTGCCCAGGCTGTCGGTGGTGCTGAAGAAGACAGTGACGCGGGGGTCAATGCTCTGGTCATCCTCGAAGAGCCTGATATCTGCCATAAGGACGTACTCTCCGGGTTCCTCAACAGGGATGTCAAACCAGACCGGATCCCTGGTCATATCCTCCGGGAAGCTGTATGATGCCTTTCCAGTCCACAGGTTCCCATCAGCATAGTCTTCCGGGTTTGCATTGCTCTCCTCCATCACCCTGACCTCCAGTTCAAGCAGGTTGCCCGTTACCCTGTCATATACCCTTGACAGTTTCTTTGGTTTGGCATTGAAATAGTAACGCATTGTGGTATCAAGCTGCTGGTACGTATAGCCATGACTCTCAATGACATCAATATAATTAAGGTTCGAGTCTCTCTGCCCCCAGGTTGACATCAGGCCGGGCATGTCAAGCATTGCGGCAGCAAGGTAGGTGTCGGTGAGGATATCGACCAGCTTGTCTTCCGGGATCAAGTACTTCCTGTCAGGCTTAGGAGTGCCTGAAGGGTTGCATGACACAAGAATTATAATAGCCAGAAAGGCTGCTTTAATTGATCTGATGCTCATCTCTGCTCTTTTTATTCTCTTTCAGGTATCTGCGTGAGAGGTAGTTTACCGGATACCATGCAGCACCATATCCGATTGTCATCACAGTTGCCGCTACAACAAAGAAATCAATGATTTGCATCTTAACGGGATAGGAGTTTATCAGGAGAGAGTCACCTGAAAGCTTAACAATGTTAAAATGCTGCTGGGCTGCACACAGCAGAAAGCCCGTGATCAGTCCAAGGCATGTACCGATAAACGAGATCATCCATCCCTCATAAATGAATATGCGCCTGATAAGCGAGTTGTCTGCACCCAGGCTTTTGAGAATGCCGATATCCCTCTCCTTTTCAATGATCAGCATCGTCAGCGAGCCGATGATGTTGAAGGAAGCGATTATCAGGATAAAGGTAAGTATCACAAAGATTGCCAGTCTTTCGGCCTTCATCACTTTGTAAAATATCTCCTGCTGCTCGTACCGGTTCTGAACAAGGAACTGATCGCCCATTACATTTTTTATCGCCCTCTGTGTCTGTTTAAGGTCTGATCCGGGTCTTAGCCTGATTTCAACCGAGCTTATTTCATTAGTGTAGTCAAGCAGCTCCCTGACAAAGTCGATAGGAAGGAAGACATATTTTGAATCGAACTCCTGTTCTACGGCAAAGATACCCGAGAAATGGACAAATCTCCGGGTAAATGCGTTTTCAGGATTCAGGCTGAGGCGGGAAGTGCGGTCGGGGATATAGATAGCCAGGGGAGAGACAAAATTCAGTCGCATCCCAAGGTGGTTTGCAACGCCCAGTCCTGCAATGGCATAGGGTCTTCCGGTTTCACTCCTGAGGATGAAGTCACCGTCCCACATCGCGGTGTCGAGGTCGGTAACCTCTCTGTAATTGAGAGAGACCCCCTTGACTGTGGCGATATACTGCTGGTCATCATAGCGGAGCAGGGCGTTCTCCTCGAGAGTCTCAGCCCATACCTCCACGCCGTCTATTTCTGACAGCCTGGTGAGCATGAGGGTGTCAGGGGTGAATACCTTTCCCCTGACGGGGGTTATCCTGATCTCGGGGTCAGACGTGCTGAAGATTGCCTTAACCATCTCTTCAAGGCCGTTGAAGACGGAGAGTATGGTTATCAGTGCCATGGTGCCAACCGTTACTCCCGCTACGGATATTGCAGAAATCACATTTATGGCATTTCGCGACTTTTTGGCAAACAGGTATCTCTTTGCTATGTAAAGTGACAGCTTCATCTGTTTTTTTCTGCAACGACAAGTAACCCGGTTCCCCTGCTGTGAGTGATATTAAGGTCTGCAAAGTTCAGCAGCACGACGAACGGCATGACCACAAGATAATAGAACGGGAGGACAATGAAGAACAGTTTTGAGGCTGAAAGCAACATCACCGGGTATTTCATTGAGAGTCTCCATGCTATTGAGCCTGGCATTCCGTAGGTATATGATACGGAAACACTGTTGAATCCGGCCTCCATGAGTTTATCCGTTATCTCCTCTTTTCCGTATCCGTCACGGACATGTTCGCCGATAAAAGACTGATCATCATCGGAATGTACGTCAGAGCCCCCCATGTCAGAGGGGGTTGAGATAACCAGTTTTCCATTGATGTTCATTGATTTGAAGAAGGAGGCAAAGACGGTGCAGTCTTCTTCGATATGCTCCATCACATCAACACACAGCACAAGGTCATAGTTGCCCGGGGGGCTCCATGTAACAAGGTCGGCCTCAAGTGCTTGAACTCTCTCTTTCAGGCCTGCTGCAGTGAAGAAGGCATTACAGTCAGCCACCTGTTCACTCTTTATGTCAGCGGCAGTGATGTTCCACTTCGTGAACACTGAAGCCATCCACCATGAATACTGGCCAAAGCCCATCCCCGCATCAAGCACTGAGGCTGAAGAGGGGAGGCTGCTGCTGATCCTCCTCAGAGTCTTTCTCACATGCCACGAGCGGAGGAGAAGTATATTCAGGAGAATGTAGAAAAGTTTTCTTAGCAGCGGATGACGGTTAAACAGACGTCCGAGGAGTTCCTTGATAGGGTCATAATGCATCGGCCTTATTCCTTGAGCAGGTTACTGATATTGTCGATATAGTCATTGCTGTCATCAATGAAGAAAGCTATTTCAGGGATTATCCTCAGCTGGTTGCGGATCTTCTGTCCCAGCTCATACCTTATCCTGGGAACATGGCTCCGGATGTTTGTCAGCACTTCATCAGACTTCCCTGACGGGAAGATGCTCACCCACGTCTTTGCGAACGATAGGTCAGGGCTGATGCGTACTTCGGTCACAGAGATCATCCTGCCTGGGGCAAGCTCTCCGGTATGATGAAGTATGATCTCTGCAAGCTCTTTCTGTATCAGCCTTGCAACTTTCTTCTGACGCGTTGAATCCATCCTGATTTAATTTCACTGCAAAAATACAAAAATAGTTGCAGCGGGGGTTCTGCCGTTAAGGTGAGAGAAAGAAAGATTGCGGGGATGAGATTTCCATAATATGTCTATTTTTGTGGCGGAAACAAAACTTTTCGATGGATACGGTAGTAAGCGGCATACGGTCAACAGGCAATCTTCACCTTGGGAACTATTTCGGTGCCCTGAAAAACTTCCTGAGGATGCAGGAGGAAAATCACTGTTATTTTTTTATAGCTGATTATCATTCGCTTACCACTCATCCACACCCTGATGACATTCATGGCAACATCAGGCAGGTGCTGGCAGAATACCTTGCCTGCGGCATTGACCCCGAGAAGGCGACGGTTTATGTCCAGAGCGATGTTCCGGAGGTGACTGAGTTATATCTTTTGCTTAACATGAACGCATATGTCGGGGAGCTTGAGCGCACCACGTCATTCAAGGAGAAGATACGCAAGCAGCCTGATAACATTAATGCCGGCCTGCTCACCTACCCTGTGCTCATGGCAGCCGACATCATCATTCACAAGGCACACAAGGTCCCGGTAGGCAAGGATCAGGAGCAGCATCTGGAGATGACCAGGCGTTTTGCGCGACGTTTCAACACCATGTACGGTGTTGAATACTTCCCCGAGCCTGATGCATATAACTTCGGCAGGCAACTTGTAAAGATACCGGGTCTCGACGGCACGGGCAAGATGGGGAAGAGTGAAGGCAACGGGATATTTCTTGCTGACACCCCTGCGGAGATAAGGAAGAAGGTCATGAGGGCCGTAACTGATGCCGGGCCCGAAAAACCCGGTTCAGAGCCAAGTGAACCGGTAAAAAACCTGTTCACTTTAATGGGTGTGGTTTCCGAACCTTCAACCGTGGCCTACTTCAGAGAGAAGCATGCATCATGTGAGATAAGGTACGGTGACATGAAGAAACAGCTGGCCGAGGATATCATTAAGGTAACGGAACCTATCAGGGTACGGATCAATGAGATCATCAATGATCCTGTCTACCTGAGGAAGGTGGTTTCGCGGGGGGCAGAGAAAGCGCGTGCCAGCGCCTCGGCCACCGTCAGGGAGGTAAGGGAGATAATCGGATACAGACCGTTCTGACTAAACAGTATTAAATGTTGACTACAGGAGCTCTCTCAAAGGGAGCGTCCCTGTCAAAGAGATACCTGTATGTTATATGGGTCTTGATAATCCTGGCACCTATCTGATCAAGCAGGTGCATCATCGAGGGATTGTAATCGCCGATCCAGTTCATCTCCAGATCCTTATACCTGAACTCTTTCGAGAGTGCCAGTTTTGCGAAAGCCATTATCAGGGCGCCTTCCACCCCCTTGCGCTGGTGTTCAGGGACAATGCCGAAGATCTGGCCAAAAGCCTTAGTCAGCTCTCCTGATAAGTGTCTGTACCAGAGAAACTTCATCTTGCCCATGAGGTTTAGCTTGCCGTTGAGATGCCTGATTATCTGGTTTACTTCAGGGAGCATCAGGAAGAAACAGACAGGTTCATCTTTGTAGAATCCGAACCAGAGGAGTTTTTCATCGAGAACGGGCCTGAGGCTTTTCATCAGCAACCTGGCATGCCCTTCACTGATGGTTTTCACCCCCGGGAACCGTGCCCATCCTTTGTTATAAACTATCATGAAGTTGCGTGTTATGTCACGCATCTCTGTACGCTTCATGTACCTGAACGAGTAGTCAGGATTTGAAAATATCCTTTCCGCCTTTACTTTTATGACATCGCTGAGGCCGTTGTCATTGATGGGTGTATAATAGGTGTACTGTTCAAAATAATTCTTAAAACCATATTTTTCAAACAGTTCCCTGTAATAAGGGGGGTTGTAGGGAACGCAGTAATTGGGTGGCAGGAAGCCGTCAACGAGCAGCCCCCACCAGCGGTCCCGTTCCCCGAAATTCACAGGTCCTTCCATCATTTTCATCCCTTTCTCTTCCAGCCAGTCACGGCAAGCGTCAAAGAGAATAAATGCAGCTTTCTGATCATTAATACATTCAAAGAACCCCATTCCTCCCACCGGCATCTGGTCTGCATTTGCTATTTTCCTGCTGTAAAACGCAGCCACACGGCCCACCGTAGTGCCTTTGTCATCCTTAAGGAGCCACCTGACCGCTTCCCCGTTTCTGAAGTGGGTGTTTAGAGTGGGGGTGAATATGGCCTCAACATCCTTTATGAGTGGCTTGATCCAGTTCGGATCTCCCAAGTTGATGAAGGCAGGAAGATCATGAAACTCCCTGATCTCCTTTCTTGTAGATACTTCTGAAAGATGAAATTCCCCGTGCATTACCCTGGCATTAACCTAACGAGGCTGAAATTTAATCAATCTTTCCGAAATATAACAGGGAAACAAAACGGTGAGGCAGGTGTCAGATCCTTATTCTGGCAGAGAAGATGAAGTTTCTGCCCGGCGAGACAATGCCTGATGAATAGGGTCTGTATCTTACATCAAGGATATTTTCAATCCCAACAGTCAGATCCAGTCTGTTGGCGACATTAAATGAAGATTTGAGGTTCAGGGTAAACCATCCCGGTGACCAGGGGTTGCCGTTTTCATCAGTTGCATATAAATATGCTTTGTCTTTTTCGCCGGGAGCGAGTTTATCATAAGGGACACTGCCGTTGTACAGGGCGTAGAAGTCAGCCTTGACAGCCCCTTTTTCATAAGTCAGGTGAGTAGCTCCGAAAACAGGCGGTACATGGCGGAGCGGTTCGTTTTCGTCATCATGACCTGATGTAAGGGTGAGCATCGACTTTATTCTCAGTGCAGGATGAGGCTTCAGCTCTGCCTTGAGCTGAGCGCCGTATATTATTGCATAGCCGGCGTTCACCAGGGCATAGACATCACTCACTTCACCCTGATAGATTATGGTCGGCTGACTGTTAAAGAGAAACTCCTCCCGCACCATTGCGTCATCAAGGTATGAGAAGAAGCATGTGACATCTGCATGGATGAATCTGCCGGCTTCAGCTGATGCGCCTATATCGATATTATACAGATATTCCGGCTTCAGGTCAGGGTTGGGAACAACCACCACTCCGGGCGCCGATTCAAATACTTTGCCCATGTCATCAAGGTTGGGCGCCCTGAATCCGGTAGACAGGTTCAGTGTTACATCAGTTTTCTTATCAGGCCTGTAGACAAAGCCAACTGCCCCTGTTACAGCGCTGTTTGCGACTTTTATTTCTGTGAAGGGGAAGTTGTAAAAGGAGTTGTCTGCGATCTCCGAACTGAGTGAGACGAAATTGTACCTTATGCCCGTACTGAGCGAGTATTTCTCACTGAGGTTATATTTATACCCTCCATAAGCGGCAAAGCTGTTATATATGTTTTTTCCGTTCGGGTACCGTGATCCGGCGGGTTCTGTTTCTCCTGAAAGAATATCCCTGTTTTCGGCAGTGCTTTTTATGTCATTGAAGACATACTCGGCACCGTAATAGAGCAGGCTGTTTTTCTCTCCGGGGGTCTTGTCGAAATCAAGATTGACAGACCATATTCCGACTTTCTCCTCCTGCCCGTACAGAGTGACATTGTCATATTTGCGGTCGTGACGACTTTCACTGTAGTCCTGCCTTGCAACCGTAAACCTTACCTCATCAAACAGCGAGGACTGTTTTGTATACCTGGCCATAGCGCTGTTCATCATCCAGACCTGTGGCCCGTAATACCAGTCGCCGTACCTCAGGACACCCTCCTTTTTCTGGATGAGCCTGTCATAACGGGGAACGTCAGACAGCTGAGAATAGTGGTTTGCCAGCGTAATGTCAAGATTATGCGTCAGCCTGAAGCGCAGCTTGTTCATGAGATTAAGCTGTGAATAACCCGAGGCAACCTGTTCGAGGGGGTCATCATTGATAATAGTTGTGTCTCCCGTTGAAGTGCGTGCCTGGTACTCATTACGCAGATATTCAGGATATTTCCATGAACCCATCTTCAGGTGGCCGAAGTCTGACCATGATACTGATGTAAGAAATGCTATTTTGCTGCCCCCGATATTCAGATCGAGATGGAAAGTCTTTTCATCAGCTGCTGATGAATAGCGGGCAAGTGCTTCTGCCTTGTAGTATACAGAGTCACCTGTTGAATAGAGTGCTCTTTTTGTATGAAAGTCCATCACTCCCCCCAGTGCGTCACTGCCATACATTGTAGCCCCGGGCCCGAATATCACCTCGGTGCGGTCTATCACTGACGGATCAAGAGAGAGGATATTCTGTATGTTTCCTTCACGGTAGATTGCATTGTTCATTCTGACGCCGTCAATCACAATAAGGACCCTGTTTGTGGCAAACCCTCTTATCATCGGGCTTCCTCCTCCCAGCTGGCTCTTCTGGACATAAACATCACCGCCTAAAGATATCAGGTCGGCTGTTGTCTGGGGATTATGGAGTCTTATTGCAGGGAGTGAGACAGTAGTTATCAGGTTAGGCACTTCTTCAGACCGCTGTTCATATCTGTGGGCTGAGACGATAAACTCTTCAACCTCAAAGGTTTTTGTGACGAGTTTTACGACCCATCCTGCTTTCTCAAGTTCGGGCAGGGTATAAGAGACCCTTTCATAGGAAAAGTGCTGGAAATGGACCGGCTGGTCTTTTTTAAATCCTTCAAGGCTTGCTTTCCCTGCATAATTTGTATAGCCGAATTGTGTGTGGTCATCATTGTAAATGGCGGCATCTGCTACGGGCCTGCCGTCTTCAGATGACAGTACCGTAACGGTCTGGGCGATGACAGACAGAGAAAAAGGCAATAGTATTACAATAAACGCAAGCCGCCGCATAAATAAATCATTTGCACTGTGTGCCACTGCACAAAAATTATTCCACAATCACTTCTGCGGAAATGTTCCTCAGCATTTTCGCCTGAATAACCTATGAAAGGTTCTTTACCACGGCAAATTAATATTTTATATTTTTGAGTCAGTAACCTTAATTGATAATTGTGCGGAAGAGAAACGGGATAGTTCTGGTGGGGATGCTTGCTGTTGCGCTGGTTGTGGCAGGCTATTTTATCAGGAAGGAGAAACAGATTGTGGTTGTCGATCCATGGACCGCTGTTCCGTCTGATGCCTTTCTTATAATCGAAACGTCTGATTTCCCTGAACTTCTGACCAGGGCCACGGACCGTAACGGGATTATTTCCATACTGTCTGACATGAAATGGGCCGCGGCGCTCACTGATGCCGCTGCGGCTGTTGACAGCATCACCGGAGGACGTGATGTGAGGGAACTGATCAGCAACCGCAAGGTGCTTCTGTCGTTCCATATTATAGGGCAGGGTCCGGTTACCGCGATGGCAGTCATGAATACCGGCCCTTCTTTTTCTTCCCGGCATCTGATAAAACTTTGCGGGCAGTCGGGAGGATCGGTGTCAGCCACAAGAGAGCTCGGGGGAGCAAGGACATTTGAGGTTGCCTACGGCAAGGGCGGCACAAAGTCTCTTGTTTATATGGCCATGACCTCAGGTATTATTATTGTTTCCACATCCGGAACGCTTGTCGAGAATGCCCTCAATAAC
>JALOMO010000123.1 GCA_025455395.1 Bacteroidales bacterium | reverse complement strand
TGATAGTGCCAAGATGCACAAACCAGAACATTAGTAACGCTTCCCAGAGGTTCCTGGGGGCATTGGCCGGTACCCAACTGCACACTTCAGCTATCTTCCTCAGTTCAGCCGCCCTGACCGGATCATTCTCCGTGGCAGCAAGCTCCTCCGCCAGATCTGCATGCCGTTCTGCAAAGACGATCACGGCATCACACGATATATCCATCGCTTTCCACTGTTCAGCCTTGTCTGTGGCTTCAGGGTCATTCAGATAGTCTAGTGAGGCCATGTTTGCTGCTATCTCATTCTTGAAATCAAGCATCCCCCTCTGGTAAATCTTTCCGTCGAGTGCTGTATGACCCGGAGCACGCTGCTCCATGAATTCAGTGAAAAGACCTGCCTCATATGCGGCCCTCCATTCAGCCGGGACATGACTGAAAATGCGCTCACGCTGTGTCTTCCCCTTCCAGTATGGTATTACCTCTCTCTCATAAAGGTCAATATCTGCCTGGCTTATAGTATAGCGCTGCATGTCACGTGTGTTCAGCACATGAAAATCCTCAACACTGTGACATGTCAGTTCAGGGAATGTGGGAACACACTTTGGCTTTGGTCCGCGTTCACCCACTATCAGTTCACCTTCACCAATGTATATTGTCTTCTTCCGGCAATGATCCAGGAAATTAAGTGCACGCAATACCGGTATCGAATATTTACCGAAGTTCTCCCTGTAAAATTCAGTTTCGTGAAGTGCCCTCTCAATGGAGAGAGAGGGTTCAGTTTCAAAACTGAGCTTCCTTAGTTTCTGAACACGCTCATTCATTCCGGGTCCTATCCTGTTCCCAGCAGGCTGATAAAAATTACCCTCAGCTGATGCAGGCCGCTCAGGTGTCTCTGTATGGGGGTTTATCTTTTCAAACATGGCTTAAGATGATTAAATGTGAAAGGTAATTACAGATTAAAATAAATGATGACGGTCGGGGGCACTGACCTCGCCACAATAACCCTGAGGTTATTCTTCCGGGAAAAGTTTAATTATAGAACATCAGGCACTCGAACAGACGCCTGTAGTTCCTGGTGAGGTTTGGAAAGTAAAATACCGGTTCCATTTTACCTTTGTGTGATTAATACTATGATCCTTCCGGAAGATAATATCAATGCAAAGTTATATCAAAGCTTAGGAAAAACAAAATGGCGTGGCTTATTTCACCGGTTTGTAAACCTTACGGTTATCATGTTATGGCAGACATGATTAATCTTTGATACCGGCAGAGAATGAATATGGTCTCGATTCAATTCCTGTTCCTCGTATCGTATCTGGCAGGGAGTTCATCTCGAACATCAATGTTCCGCCAGTCTGCAACTGTTCATGGGTGATGTGGTTCACATTTATCATCCTGCCATTCAATGAAGCCTTACGGACGTAAATGTTCTCTTTGCCGTTTGCCGGTGCCTCAATTACGAGTATCCTTCCATCCTCAAAGGTGATTGTTGCTTTTTTGAAGAGTGGTGATCCAAAAACATACTCCCCGGTACCTGGCGTGACCGGATAGAACCCGAGAGCGCTGAAGATATACCATGCCGATGTCTGGCCGTTATCCTCATCGCCACAATAGCCATCTGGAGTGTAATTATAGAGCTTATGCATTACCTCCCTGACCCTCATCTGCGCTTTCCACGGCTCCGGAGTGTAGTTGTACAGGTATATCATATGCTGTATCGGCTGGTTACCATGAGCATAGTTGCCCATGTTCATTATCTGCATCTCACGTATCTCATGTATAGGAAATCCATAGTATGAATCATCGAAGATGGGTGGCACAATGAAGACAGAGTCGAGCATCTCTGCCATCATCTTCGCTCCTCCCATCAGCTCTGCGAGGCCCGCAACATCATGGAAAACACTCCAGGTATAGTGCCAGCTGTTTCCCTCCGTAAAAGCGTCGCCCCATTTGTAGGGGCTGAAAGGCGACTGGAACGAGCCATCCTCATTTCTGCCACGCATAAGGCTTCTTTCAGCATCAAACACATTACGGTAGTTAAGTGCACGTGCAGCATAAAGGCCGATCTCCTCCTCAGTGCGGCCAAGAGCACTCCCCAGTTTCCAGAGACACCAGTCAGCATACGCATATTCCAGAGTCCGTGCGGCATTCTCGTTGATGCCTACATTATAAGGCACATAACCAAGTGAATTGTAATATTCTGCGCCATACCTGCCTACTGAATGAACCGGACCGTGACCCTTAGTATTCTTAACAAGGGCATTCCAGAGGGTGTCAATCTCATATCCTCTGATACCCTTGAGCCAGGCATCTGCAATCAGTGATGCCGAGTTACTGCCTATCATGCAGTTACGGTGACCAGGACTGGCCCATTCAGGCAGCCATCCGCTCTCAAGATAGGCATTTACCAGCCCCTCCATGATCTGAGAGCTGATCTCAGGATACATAAGGGTTATTAATGGCATAGCGGCCCTGAAGGTGTCCCAGAAACCGTTATCGGTGAATAACCTTCCGGGACGTACCTCTCCGTTGTATGGACTGTAGTGAATAATCTTTCCTTCGGTGTCATATTCAAAAAACATTCTTGGAAAGAGCAGTGTACGGTACAGGGTAGAATAGAATGTGCGTAGCTGATCATCGCTTCCTCCCTCAACCCTTATACGTCCCAGTTCCCTGTTCCATATAGACCGGCCCGCTTCCATTACCTCATCAAAGGTGCGGCTGCCTGTCTCACGCTCAAGGTTGATCATTGCCTGTTCAGGTGAGATAAATGACGACGCCACCCTGGCAGTGACAACCTCTCCCCTCCTGGTGCGGAACCCAATCACGGCACCCGTATGATCACCCTCCTGCACTATGCTGCCCGGATAGAGTTCCCCATCGACCCAGGTGCTGAAGAAATCAAAGTCACGGTCAAAAATTATTACGAAATAGTTATGAAAGTTATCAGGCACACCACCGTGATTGTTACGGCAATATCCTATGATCTTTTTTTCAGAAGGGATAACCTTAACCATTGATCCGCCGGCAAAGGCATCTATTACAATGGATGATGAGTCTCCGGCGGGGAAAGTAAAACGGAACAGAGAGGCCCGCTCTGTCGGAGTGACCTCGGCAACGATATCATGATCAGCAAGATATACACTGTAGTAGTAAGGCTTCACAACCTCTGCCTTATGCGAGAACCATGAGGCTCGCTCAGCCTCGGTAAAACTGCTTCCGCCTTTCACCGGCATAAGGGAGAAGGCTGCATAGTCATTGATCCACGGACTCGGCTGATGTGTCTGTTTGATTCCCACAATCATGTGGTCATCATAGGTGTAGGCCCACCCGTCACCATTCTTCCTCGTCTGCGGAGTCCAGAAATTCATTCCGAAGGGCAAGGCTATGGCAGGATATGTGTTGCCGTGTGACAAAAGGTACTCAGAGTCGGTACCCATAAGAGGACTGGCCAGTTCTGCAGGTTCAAAAGTTACTTCAGATTCTGTTTTGCATCCCGGAGTAACCGCTGAACTTACAATTGCCAGGAACAAGACCAGCTTGAAATCAGGCATAGCTATTCTTTTCATTATATTTTACTTATGATTGTTTCTTCACCTGGCATTCCTACTGCGGGTCTACATCGGCATGGATACGAAGGATTCCCTTTCTCCGAACCTTAAACTCATCATCCATGGCCTTGCGTATAACCTCTTTTATCTTTGAGGCAGAGAGCTCCTTCCCAAGCTTTACCATTATGGTCTTGACATACCATTTCTGTACCTGCATTATCAGTGGAAACTCCGGGCCAAGGACATATCTTCCCAGTCGTCTCCGTAGGCTGACAGCAAGGTGCTCTGAAGAGTTGTTAAGCTCCTCAAGGTCTCGGTGCTTCAGCACTATCTTTATTACTCTGGTAAATGGCGGATATCCAAACAGCTCACGCTCCTCGATCTGGATTCGGTACATTGCCTTATAGTCATGTTTCAGTACCTGTCGCAGTATTATGTGAGACGGGTCAGCGGTCTGAATGATCACCCTGCCCCTCCGTGTACGGCGGCCGGCCCTGCCGCTGACCTGCTCAATCAGCTGGAAGCTGCGCTCAAAAGCCCTGAAGTCAGGGAAATAGAGCATGCTGTCAGCATCAAGGATGCCAACCACTGTAAGTCTTTCAAAGTCAAGACCTTTAGAGATCATCTGAGTGCCGATAAGGATGTCGGTTTCACCCGCTGCGAAGTCTGACAGGATGACGGCTGATGAATTTCTGAGACGTGTTGTATCCTGGTCCATCCTTGCCACCCTGGCACCAGGGAACAGGAGCTTAATCTCCTCCTCAATCTTTTCAGTACCAAACCCCCTTGCAGACAGCACGGCTGAGCCGCATTCAGGACACTCACGAGGCAGCGGTTCGCTCCTGCCGCAATAATGGCATACCATCCTTCCAATGCCCTTGTGGTAAGTAGTACTCACCGAGCATCCTGAACACCGCTGAACCCATCCGCAGTCTGAACACATGATATATGGAGAGAAGCCCCTGCGGTTCTGAAAGAGTATTATCTGTTCATCCTTTGAGAGGGCGTCGCCAATAGCCTCCAGCAGCCTGGGTGTGAAATGTGCCGCCGTTCCCTTCTTCCTGCCGTAGCTCCTTGTGTCGGCAACCAGCATCTCAGGCATCATCACCTCTCCGTAACGGTTGATGAGCTCAACAAGTCCGTACCTGCCTGTCACCGCATTATGGTATGTCTCTACCGAGGGTGTGGCAGAGCCAAGAAGAGTCACCCCTCCGTGCATACGGCTTAGCATCATGGCAGCGTCGCGGGCGTGGTAACGCGGAGCAGGATCATGCTGCTTGTATGACGGATCATGCTCCTCATCAACAATGATCAGTCCCAGGTTTCTGAACGGAAGAAAAAGCGATGATCGGACACCAAGCACGACACCCAGACTTCCATTATTCACGCTGTGCCATACCGCGCGCCGGGCAGAGTCTGTCAGCCGTGAATGATATACCCCAATCGTATCACCTAAGTTCCTCTTCAGTCGTTCAATGATCTGAGTTGTAAGAGATATCTCGGGAAGAAGATACAGCACCTGCTTCCCCTTACTGAGCTGATCATTAATAAGATGTATATAAATCTCGGTTTTTCCGCTCGAGGTGACTCCATGAAGTAACACCACCTCATGATCTATGAATAGGTTACCGATCTTTTCACATGCCTCCCTCTGCGAGGCGGTCAGATCTGAAGGAGGAACCACCGGTGTCACCTCTGAACTACCTGAATTGACCTTCTTTTTCGATCCGGCCCTGATTCGCAGTTTATCAGCTGAGGGTAATGCAGATTTCATTACCTCTCCCTGCTGTGCCATATAATACTCAGATATCCACAGAATGAAGTCAGTCAGCCTGTCACCTGCGGCAGGCGAGTGAGGCAGCAGTGAGATAATCTCCTTTGGTGTGAATTCTTCCGGTGCCCTGTCATGCAGCCTTATAACCAGACCAGTCTGACTCTTGCTCTGGCCAAAGTCGACCGTTACAAGGCTCCCTCGTTTCACCTCCTCCATGAGTTGGGGCGGAACTGCGTAGGTGTAACTGCCGGCGACGGCAACCGGTACGATTATATCAGCAAATAAGCGTTTCATCATCCTATTGTGGATGCAAATTATAAATAAAAGGCTATCGGATTAACCTGACCGCAATTAATTTATAAACCTTGTCAGTTGCTTGAGATAAGTGCAGTCATGACTGCTATGAGGTTATCACGCCTGATGGGTTTGACCAGGCAGGCATCACAGCCAGCCTCAATAACTTCACGCTTGTTATCCTCAAAGATGTAAGCTGTCTGTGCTATTATCGGTATCGATCCGTATTTTTTCCTTATCTCTATTGCAGTCTCTATCCCGTTCATCTCAGGCATCTGCATATCAAGCAGGATCATGTTTATCCCGGGATTCAGCCCGAGTTGTTCCAGCGCCTCCTTCCCTGACCTGGCTGTAACGGTCTGCACGCCGGTATCAAGCAACATACGGGTAAGATATAGAAGCACATCCTTGTTATCATCAACAACCAGGCATTTAATCCCGTTCCATAAACCGTTCTTCTGACTCTTTTGTACCGGACCATTGGCTTTCTCGCGTACAGTCGTTGCAGGCCGGAACGGAACTGTGAAACTGAACTCGGAACCGGCTCCTTTTCTTGATGAAACAGTGACCCTGCCTCCCATCCTGTCAACAACCTGTTTCACCAGTGTAAGCCCGACACCAAGCCCTTCAAAGGGACGATGAAGACCGCTGAACTCCTGGTTGAACTGTTCGAATATCCGATCAATGCTCCCGGAATCGATTCCTATTCCAGTATCGGCAATAGTAAAAATAAGCTCTTTCCCGACAAGACTGATGCGCAATGTTATCTCTCCTTCCAGTGTGAATTTTACTGCATTGTCAAGAAGGTGACGTAACACACGCTTAAGCCAGGTCTTGTCTGTAAAAACCATGTCACTGACATCATTAAGCTGGTTGATTACCTTCAGCGCAACAGGCTTTTCACTCCGCCTGATGTTCTTTCCAGTATCCTCCATGACCTCTCTTATCACCTGCCTCAGTGAAGTCTCCTCATAGCATATCTCTATCTGAGAGCTCTCAAGCCTTGAAAGGTCTATAATATCACCTATAATCTGAAGAAGTTTTTCACTGTTGCTGTTTATCAATTCAACATATTCATTCTTCTGTTCCCTGGTTATATCACTCATCATGAGCAGGTTTGAGAACCCTACCACGCTGTTTAGAGGAGTTCTTATCTCATGCGAAATGTTGGCAAGGAAGCTTGATTTGAGCCTGTTGCTTGCCTCCGCCATTTCTTTGGCATCGATCAGATCCTGCTCTGTCTTTTTCACTTCGGTTATGTCACGTGATATGGAGAGTGAACCAATTACCTCTCCGGCATTGTTTCTTATCTGTACAGCCCTGGTAGACAGCACTATATAATGACCTGCTCTATGATGCAGCAGCAACTCTGTCTGATAAAATCCGCTTTCATTCAGTGATTTTAACTTCTCAGCGACATAATTCTTACATTCAGGGTGAAGAAGGTCATCAGGATTCACGGCATTATACTCCTCACGGGTCATTCCGAGGCAGGAATAGAATGCTGTGTTTGCCAGGATCAGTCTGTCGGAGCTATCGAAGAAGGAAATGCCGTCACTTGCAGACTCGACAAGTATTGTGTACAATTTTTCAGAATCAGCCAATTCGCGGGCAATGGTGTCTCTCTGCCTGGCCAACTCTGCATTCAGTGCTGCCTGCTCCGCTATGGCCTTTTCAATCTCACCGTTTTTGGTTTCAAGTATCACATTCATCCTTCTGAGCTTGCGGATGAAATAGAGCGAAACAAGAATTACAAGTATTATTGCTACGAGAAATGTGATCAGCGTACGACTGAATATCGTATTTAAAGTGGAATTAGAAACCAAAATATCATTGCCTGACAATACCGGTGAAGCCATTGCAAGTACGCAGACAAGTGACAGCATCAGAAAAAGAATCAATCCTCTCCGGAATGAATGGTAAGTTCTCCCCCTCATAAATATAATATACCCGCACCAGCAACTGATGCAATTCATTTAGTTAAACTACATAGCCAAAAACAGGGTAATAACAGTAAATCAGACATTTAATTACCTTCAAGGCAAATATATGTTTTTATGGTAATATCAAAAAGATAAATAGTCAGTTTTAAGGAAGTTTAACTTAGTGCTGCCCTGACTTTTTCGGCAGCATCTGTAAATGTTGTAGCGGCGATCACCTTAAGGCCTGAATTATCAATCAGCTCCTTTGCTTCAATTGCATTTGTTCCCTGTAACCTGACAATGACTGGAACGATTATGTCACCGATAGTTTTGTATGCTTCTATAATTCCCGATGCCACGCGGTCACATCTGACAATACCTCCAAAAATATTTACAAGTATTGCCCTGACATTGGGATCCTTAAGAATAATTCTGAATCCTGCCTCAACTGTCTTAGCATTTGCTCCACCGCCTACATCAAGGAAGTTTGCCGGTTTGCCTCCTGACAGCTGGATAATGTCCATGGTTGCCATGGCCAGTCCTGCTCCGTTCACCATGCAACCTACATCTCCGTCAAGCTTGACATAGTTCAGGCTGTGGGCCGTAGCTTCCACCTCAGTCGGATCCTCCTCGCTGATGTCTCTCATTGCAGCCAGTTCAGGATGACGGAACAGTGCATTGTCATCAAGTGTCACCTTGCAGTCTACCGCCAGTATCCTGTCATCGCTCGTTTTAAGAAGCGGGTTTATCTCAATGAGGGAAGCATCTGAGGCAATAAAGGCGTTCCACAGCTTCCTTACAAACGGCAGCATCTCTTTGTAGGCCCTACCTTGCAGTCGAAGGTTGAAAGCGATTGTGCGGGCCTGAAAGTCCTGTAATCCGATGGCCGGGTCAATCACCTCAGTGTATATGGCCTCCGGTTTTTTTTCGGCAACCTCCTCAATATCCATTCCGCCTTCGGTAGAATACATGATAACATAGGCTGACCTCTTGCGGTCAAGAAGTATACTCATATAAAACTCCTTTATATCCGATTCTCCCTTGTAATAGACATCACGG
>JALOMO010000035.1 GCA_025455395.1 Bacteroidales bacterium | reverse complement strand
CCTTCGGCTGTCAGTATGGCGGAGACAGGACTGGTGCGTGCAGCCCTGCTGACAGGCAGTGAGACGTCTCCTGCGGAGTACCGCAGACCATACCAGTCAGACTTCTACAATATGTGCGCGATGATGAGCAGGGGGCTCTTCCATCTGATCACCTCAAGGCATCAGATCCCCTGGAGTGATCTTCCTGCCAATGCCATACAGCGGCGCGGCGAGCCGGAGACAGACTGCTATAACGGGGTGTGCAGCAGGCTTTAGCTCAGGGCGCAGGGCACGGGGCGCAGAACGAGGGAGCGAGGGAGCGATTGCACGATTGCACGATTGCACGATTGCACGATTGCCTGATAAGAATTCATGGCTATCTTTGAAATACAAAACATTACCAGAAGGATGGCAGGCAAGAGCCTCGATAATTTGAAACACCGTATCATTAAAAGGATATTTTCTCATGATATCATGCTGCTGGTATCATTTTGCCTCGTCACCCTGGGGTCATACTCACAGTCATGGTAACGACAGCTACAACGGCTCCATCACCACTCCCTTCGGAACGATAGAGAAGGCTGTGAGCGTTGTGCAGCCCGGTCAGACAATATATATCAGGGGAGGGACCTATAACCTGCTCAATACCATTACTATTTCCAGGAACGGATCTGCAACGGCGCTGATATCGATGTATGCCTATCCGGGAGAAATACCGGTGCTGAATTTCTCAGGACAGGTGCTTGACGGCAACAACAGGGGCATATTGCATAAAGGCAGTTACTGGCATTTCAGGGGGATAAGAATCACCGGCGCCGGCGACAACGGGATGAGGATTGAGGGAGGAAGCCATAACATCGTAGAGCACTGCTCATTCTACAGGAACAGGGACAGCGGCCTGCAGCTTGACAACGGAGCATCAGACAATACTGTGCGCAACTGCGACTCATACTTCAACGCTGACCCGCCTGACTATGCTGATGCTGACGGCTTTGCGCCCAAGCTGACGGTAGGTAGCGGCAACTACTTCTACGGCTGCAGGGCATGGAGGAACTGTGACGACGGATGGGATGGTTACATGAGGGGGGCTGATGATCCGAGCACTGTGCTGGAAAACTGCTGGGCGTTTGACAACGGGTACCTGGAAGACGGCACCGACCCCGGTGCCAGCGCCAACGGCAACGGATTCAAGATGGGTGGCAGTGATGACAAAACGCTTAAACATAATTTCACCCTGAAAAGGTGCCTGGCATTTAAGAACAAGGCTAAAGGATTTGACCAGAACAACAACAAGGGATCAATGATACTGTATAACTGCACCGGGCACGGCAACCTGATGGCAAATTACCGTATCACCCAGGAGCTTGCAGCAGGAAAGATACTGGTAGTAAAGAATTGTGCCGAGCTGGGCGGCACGGCTGAGATAGGCAGTTTTGCAGACCAGGCCAGGAACAGTTGGATGACGCCTTTTATTGTCGCTGCAGGGGACTTCATCAGCCTCGATGCCACTGCCGCCTACGGTCCTCGAAAGAGTGACGGTACTCTTCCTGATATAAGTTATATGCACCTTGCCGCGGGCAGTGACCTTATTGATGGCGGTGTGGATGTCGGGCTGCCATATGCAGGACTGGCTCCTGACCTGGGTTATTTTGAGACAGGGCTCACTTCAATCTCAGAAATAAATACTTCACTGAAGGTTAACCTCTATCCAAATCCGGCCGGTGAGAGAGTGGTGCTGCGGTTCAGCCTGCCCGGCGAAGGAAGGTGCATGATCCGTCTGTTCAATATTACCGGCAGGTATATCAAGACCCTGGCCGATCATGATGCAGAGCCCGGCGAGCAGAGCCTCAGCCTCGATCTGTCAGATCTTGCGGAAGGATTGTACCTCTACCAGATAAAACTGGATGACCTGCAGGTTGCCGTGGGCAGGTTTGTTAAGAAGGATTGACGCACAGGGAAGGGAGGCGTCTTCGGTCTTCGGTCGTCGGTCTTCCTTCAGAGCTACTGGAACAACCCACCCAGCACTGACCCGGCTTCCTTGCCCCTGTTGGCACCAAAAGGTGAGAGTGCTCTCACCAGCTTGCGTATTGGCATCGACTGCAGCCATACCCTCCCCGACCCTCTCATGGTGGCGAGGAAGAGTCCCTCACCTCCGAAGACCATCGACTTAAGGCTGCCGGTTGTCTCGATGTCAAAGTCCAGCGAAGGCTCATAGGCAACCACACAACCGGTATCTATTCGCAGGGTCTCATTGTTAAGCTGTTTCTCAATGACTGTGCCTCCGGCATGGATGAATACTCTGCCATCTCCCTCAACCTTCTGAAGGATAAATCCTTCTCCTCCGAACAGCCCCGTGCCTATTTTTTTATTAAGGGTGACGGAGAGCTTTGTTCCGAAGGCAGCACAGAGGAAACCGTCCTTTTGTACGATGAGCTGATTGCGCAACTCCTTAAGATCGATTGGGATGATGGTGCCGGGATAAGGTGCAGCGAAGGCCACCTTGCCTTTACTGCTTCCTTTGTTTGTAAAATGTGTCAGGAAAAGTGATTCACCGGTTAGCAATCGTGATCCGGCCTGAAACAGCTTTCCCGAAAGACTCTGGTTTGGCTCTGAGCCATCACCCATCCTTACCTCGAAGGTTATTGACTGCTCCATGTAAACCATAGTGCCAGCCTCAGCGATAACTGTCTCACGAGGGTCGAGTTCAATCTCAACAAACTGAATGTCATCGCCGTAAATCTTGTAGTCTATTTCATGTGATACCATGGGGTGAAGATTTGAATTTGTATCTAAGTTAGTACTATCTCTTCATTTATCAAAAGGCAGGGGGTGATGTTAATCGTGCAATCTTGCAATCCTGCAATCTTGCAATCCTGCAATCATGCAATCCTGCAATCATGCAATCCTGCAATCGGGCAAGCGCGATATCTGTAAAATTTTCTAAATTTATCTTTGTTAAATTAAATCGTGCTGATATGGGAACAATTAGAAATTTTGAAGATCTCGATCTGTGGAGAAATGCAAGAGAAATGGTAAACCTGATTTATTCGGATTTCAGTAAATGCAGGGACCTCACTTTTAGAGGCCAGATAACCGGGGCCGGTATTTCAGTTATGAATAATATCTCTGAAGGGTTCTGCCGGAAATCCGATGCTGAGTTTTGCCATTTTCTCAATATCTCAAAAGGCTCTGCCGGAGAAGTGAAGAATATGTACTATATTGCAGAAGATCTGCGATATACAGATATTATAACTGCCGAAGAAAGAAGAACCAGGTGCCAACTGCTGATGAACAGCCTCGGTGGCTTCATGAAGTACCTCTCCCCAAAAAAGAAATAAATACACGATTGCATGATTGCATGATCGCATGATCGCACGACCTTATACAACCTCGCACCCCTCTCCCCTGCCAGAGAGACGATGACGGTTGGCGGCGACAAGACGGTAAAGGAAATCGCGGATAAAAGGTGGAACAATAATGAATATGTAAACTAACTGCCAGCCCCTTCCGATATCCCTGAGAATATTCAGAACAGCGGAGGAACGCAGGTAATACCTGTTGCGGGCACAATAAACCACAGTATCATTCTCTGTGCCGGCAAGGCCTGCTGCAAGCATCACCTCTCTGCCCTTCCCGGAATCGGATGGTAAAAAGCAAAGCTCTCTTCTCCTGTCAAGCTTCCTGATGAACCGCACCTGGCGGTTGCAGAAGCCGCAGCTGCCGTCATATATTACTGTACCTGCCACTAAAAGAAAACAACAGAATCAAATGGTAAGTTCACTTATCTCAACTCCGTAGTCGTGCCGGAGATCTTCATGCAGGACTGATACCTTTTTTATGATTGCCTCTATCTGCCTGTTGTAGAGGTTGAGAAGACCGGGGCTTTTTTTAATTGAGGGTGATAAATTTTTCAGTTTGGTACAGAAATATATCAGCAATTCAACCTCGGTCTGTTTCTTCAGCGAATATCTTATATATTTCCTGGTGGTTGAGAGTATCTTCCTCACACTCTTTTTTACCAGGTAGTAGCTCTTTCGGTTGATCTGTTCAAACTGAGCATCAATCTCCCTCTTCACGCTATCTATGTATGACTGCTCGTCAGATGACTCAAAAAGAAGATAGGTTAACAGTTCCTTATTCTCTTTCTTGAATCTGGAGAGGCGAAGGCACAGATCACGCAGTTCTTTGGGAGAACGGTAGGTTAACTCCTGGTTGATCTCTCTGACGGTGACGGCCCTCATGAACAAGAGTTGCTGACTTGTCTCAGTTACTGGGCAGGATTCGGAATTATGCAGATAAATTCAAAATCCTCGCTGTAAGGATTCCTGAACTGGTGCATCTCATTCGGCTTCACGTAGAGGCTCTGTCCTTTCCTCAGTTCATGCTCGACGCCCTCCTCATCTACGACGATGCCCCTGTTGTTTTCTATTTTGATGACATGTTCATAGTTATGCTTGTGGTACGGCGTATTGCCCCCGGGAGCGACAAAGAAATGCCTCATATGAATATTATCCGATGCATCACCAGGGCCGATGAGCATCTTCATCCTTACATCCTTTGCGCCTTCCATTTCAACTGATGCAGCAGGGATCTCTTCGTTGTTGTTTATTTTCATGTCTCTGTTTATTAAAAGGTAAATCACACGGTAATGTAAACATTTTTCAGCAGGAAAAGTTGTATCAGGCTCTGTTCATAATGGCGATATCATTTTAAGCTCTGCGGCGCTTATCCCTGATATTGAGCACGAGCGAAATGGAGAGTGCCGCAACAAAGGTCCAGAGTGTGACGCTGTCAACCAGTTGTGGGCTCACATCCAGGCCCGTGAGCCTGTCGACGAGATACTTCATATATGAGTTCGGTAATCCGGTCTCACCCAGTCTGCTTAGCACGCTGAAGTGCCAGTCGGTCAGCGGACAGTAGCCCAATGTACCTACAAGCAATCCCAGGAAGAGCCAGGAGGCACCTGTCACTGCCAAAGTGATAAGGTTAGCGAGCCTGGTCTTCTTCCATATCCACCCGAGGAGGTTAAAGAGTACAAGTGAGGAATGGAAAAGGACAAAGAAAATATCCAGTAGCCTGTACCACATCATTCAGTTACTTACTGCAGCCCCGGAAGAAATTTACGCAGGAATCCGAGTACCAGCACTATTGCCACTATGGCCATCCCGACGGCAGCAGCGATGAAGATGGCAGGGTAATCCTCCTGGCGCTTGATCATAATGCCTGCAAAGGCCCACACCACTGAGAGCCCTATGAAGGGGTTGCTGAGCTGCCAGACGGTGACTGCGGCGATGAGAGTACCTGCAGCGATCATTATGATGGTCCATGTCTCTTCTGAGATGCCAAAGCCGTTCCAGTTAATATGAACCAGCAGACCAGTGACGTTGGCTATAGTAGCAATACATATCCATCCCAGGTATATGCCAAATGCTGCCTTTATCAGGCCGAAAGGCATCTCCCGTATTGCAATGTTGATCAGAATGAGAGACACCAGAAGACCAAGCATGACGATCAGTGAAAGGGGCAGCCTGCCGTAATGCCATGTAACTATCCACAGGGCATTGAATAAACATGATATGCCAAAGAGCCATCCTATCTGTGAAAGAGCTGCCTGGCCTGAAGCAGTGAATTGTACCAGGCAGAAGGCCAGCAGAAGGAGGTAGATTATGCCCCATATTGAAAAGGTGACGCCGGCCGGCACGAAAAGGTTAGGCAACGAGTCAGATAACTGCCCCGTAGTCTTATTATTCAGAGGAAGAGCATTGGCAAGGTAATTCATGACTATCATGGCAATGAAGAGGAGGATGTTAACGTAGCGTATCATGTCAGATGAATTAGGATTACATCCTTAAATGTATGAATAATTAAGGGATATGGGGGAGGTGGTATGTCCTTAATTCAATACTAAGAAATTCAAATCCTCTTGATTTTGTACTCGGTAGAATAACAGACCACCCCCCGGTCCGTCAGTCGACGGACCGTACCCCTCCTCACTGAGGAGGGGAAACCATTATAGAATTCATTTTCTCAGTTCTCAAAGAACCATTCCAACTTTCGTTTTGAGAAAAAATAAGAATTGGCATATCTTTATATTGACAAAACATAACAGCCATGAAAAGATTATTGATCATCACCTCATTATTTGGACTTCTCACATCAGTCGCGGTACTGCCGCAGCAGGTGGCAGATGAGAATTACAGTCCCGACATTGGAACGCCTGCCTATGCTGCAGCGACAGGGCCCCTTGTATATATAGATGAGGGTCATTATAACTTTCACACAAAGGATGGGCGCTACCTCCCCTTTGCACTGCTATTGGAAAAGGACGGCTACAGGGTAGAGGGATATAAAGGAGCGTTTGAGACCGGATCATTAAATGAGTGCAGGATACTTGTCATCTCAAATGCGCTTAACAGTATTAACGCTGAGAAATGGTACCTCCCCACTCCTTCTGCCTTCGGCAGGGAGGAGATCAGGACAGTAAAGAAATGGGTCAAGGATGGCGGCGCCCTCTTTCTCATCGCTGACCACATGCCCATGGCAGGCGCAGCGGCTGACATTGCAGCTACCTTTGGATTCACCTTCTATAACGGTTTTGCTGTTGACACGACCACCGCCGGCCCGGCATTTTTCACCCGTGAGAACGGGCGTCTCGGTGAAAACCTCATAACTGCCGGAAGCAACGAGAACGAGAGTGTACAGAAAGTGGTAACCTTCACCGGACAGGCTTTTGATATACCCGGCGATGCGGAGTCAATACTAACCTTTGATGACAGGTACACACTATTAATTTCGGATACGGCGTGGGTCTTTGATTCAGCAACGAAGATGAAGAACTGCAGCAATATGTCTCAGGGCGCTTTTATGCCTTTTGGCAAGGGAAGGGTTGCCGTCTTCGGTGAGGCTGCAATGTTCACCGCACAGCTTGCAGGGCCTCAGAGAGTACCCTCCGGGATGAACTCACCATATGCGGAGGAGAACTACCGGTTACTTCTTAATATCATACACTGGCTTGACGGCAGGTTACAGTAATTAGTGCTCATCAATAGATTAACGCGAAGGGATAAAGACCAGGGTATATCTTGCGGCGGCTCTGACAGCACTGTCAGAGAAAACATCCTTGTAAAAGTCACCCTCGACATATCTCTTCGCCTGCGAGAGATAGAACTCGCTGCCCGGTACACCTGAGACACCTCCGGGCAGCACTGTCAATGACTCATCCCAGTCTGCGGTATTATAAATATGCCTCATAGATGACCCGCACGATACTTCAAAACCTGGCTTCAGGGAAAAATAGGGACTGACAGTATGTTCATTGCCACCAACCGCATAACGTTCTGAGTTGAGATTGCAGAACAGATTAATTATCCCTACTGAACCCACCGGATGTGTGAAGGTGAGTGTATGAATCTTACCCCATTTCCACTTCTCAGTATCCGCTCCACATTTCTTTGTCAGGGCTTGAATGCAATCCCTGAAGCTCAGCATTATAATATCATCAAGACTCTCTCTTTCTTCCGTCATGACATTATCAACCCAGGTCTCCTCACCACCCGTTAGCAACCTGTATATATAGTTCTCGCCGCTTACATCGTACAACTGATCATAAAGATCTGCTAACTCATCGGCAAACAGGTTCTTCCTGAAGCTAATCCTGAAATATTCGAAGATTGCCGGAGCAGCGAGGCCCGGATCCATGTCATAATCCCAGTCCGCCAGGAGGGCTATGGCCTGATTCTCTGAAGGAGTAAATTCTTCAGTCGTGGCAGTCAGATTCAGGATATGGGGAACCAGCAATTTCGCCAGGCCTGACTGCTGGTCATTAACCATTGATCTCAGGTCGTCCATGGAGAGGAGCTCCTTTTCGCCCAACATCTCCCTGATACGGTTTATCCTGTAAGGAACGTCGAAACTGTGGCTAATAAAATAGGGATAGTCGCTGTTCACAGTCCTGTTATTCGCTGAAGAGAGCTGACCTGAGACCGGGTTGAAGCTGCTGGGCATCAGTTCAAAAGGTACATATCCCTGCCAGTCATACTCATCAGTGGCACCATCACGTATCATGATACCATTACCTTTTCTTAAGGGTATGCCTCCTCCTGCATTCAGTCCGATGTTTCCTTCAGTGTCTGCATAAATAAAATTCTGACTGATACATCTGAAAGAACTGACGGCATTCCTGAAGTCATCCCAGCATGCCGCCCTGTTCAGCAGCCATGTTGACCTGATCTCGTCACTCACATCAAACCCTGACCAGCGAAGGCTCAGAGCCATCCCATCAACTTCATCCAGCCCTGTAATACAGTCGTATCCAAGCCATCTGATCTTCGGGGAGGTATTTTTGAGGTTCATCAGGCCGGAAATGACCGGGCCCCTGTGTGTAAACCTGATCATTACCGTATCCTGCTTCTCACCCCTGACCGCTATTATCTCCTCTCTGATCTTCATATCTCTCCAGACCCCGTTAAAGAGATACTGATTTCCATTTTCAGGATTGATTGTTTCGGCAAACAGATCCACAGCATCAACCCTCAGGTTTGTCATCCCCCATGCGATCTTCTCGTTATGGCCGACAACAATGAAGGGCGAGCCGGGTATCAGGACACCAGTTACATTGAGTTTTCCGGGAATGATATGGTGCATCTGCATCCAAATGCCCGGTGAACCAAGGGTAAGATGGATATCATTTGAAAGGATAGGTTTGCCTGTTATGGTCCTGTAGCCTGCGACAGCCCAGTTATTACTCCCCTGGAAGGCTGTCACACCAAGCTCCAGCACGCGGTCAAAGGATGAGATAAATGATTTAGTTCTGCTGATGATGCTATCATTCAGTGTAAACTCCGGATAGACGACGTTTCCGAGTGCATCCCAGTCAGGTATAAGGGAGGAGGCCATCTCTCTGCCAAGCATTTTGATGAGCTGATAGATAAAGAGTTCTGCTGAGAGGTTCCTTGAGTCAAGGCTCCACCCCATCAGGCCGATGATACCTGCACTGTCCTCCAGGCTCCAGGGTTCGGGCTTGTATGAGAGCAGCCTGAACTCCATAGGCAGTCGTATGCCCGGAGTGTTGATATAAGCATTGATGCCGTCTGCAAATGCCTGAAGTGAGGCTGTGATCTCCGGATCCTCATTCTGAAGGAGGAGTCTCGATTTTTCCCTTATCTGGAGACACCTGGTGAAGATATCTGCCTGAATGAATCCCTTGCCAAATATCTCCGAAAGGCGACCGGTACTGCTGCGCCGTACAAGATCCATCTGCCAGAGTCTCTCCTGGGCAGAGATATACCCCACAGCCATGTAGAGGTCATGTTCATTCCCGGCATATATATGTGGCATGCCTCTCCCGTCCCGGTATACCGTTATACTGTCTGTCATTCCTGAAAGGATGATAACACCTTCATACTGAGGGCTCGACCTACCTGAATTTTCAGAAGGTAAACCGGATCCGGATGCCAGGGCAGCTGTTATAAGCAGAAGTCCTGCGAATAGTACTTTTCCAGGAGACTTCATAATAATCCGGAAGAAAACTATACAAGTTAAGAGATTTTATCAACCTGGAATTATGTTTTCAGATATTTTTTGAAGAATCTGTCTGAGATGGGTGCATGGTAGAATGATTGGCCTTTGATGTTGTTCTTTTATTAACTTTGGTTGATTACCGGAGGCTTAAAAAGTGGAAAACAACTGACAATAATGATATTATGAACAGGTATATTGTTTTTCTTATACTGTTTGTCATTTATACCTCAGCCAGTGCCCAGCTGCGTTTTGCACTGGTCACTGACACACACATAGGTGGCACCGGTGCGGATGAGGATCTGCGACGAACTGTCACCGATATTAACGGTATCGATACGATTGACTTTGTCATTGTCTCGGGAGATGTCACGGAGTTTGGCTCTGATGCCGAGCTGACACTTGTAAAGGAGATACTTGAAGGGCTCAACAAACCCTGGTATATCGTACCCGGAAACCATGATACAAAGTGGTCGGAAAGCGGGGCGAACAGCTTCCGGCGTATTTTCGGTGCAGAGACATTTTGTTTCACTCATGGCGGTTATCTGATCATCGGAACAAACTCAGGGCCTAACATGAGGATGGGTCCGGGACAAATTCCAAGAGAAAACATCGTATGGCTTGATTCGGTGCTTAGCCTGCCTCAGTATAAAGAGCTGAAAATTATTTCTGTGAACCACTATCCGCTTGACAATGGACTCAACAACTGGTACGAGCTTACCGGAAGGCTGAAGAGCAGAGACATCAGGCTCGCCCTCTGTGGTCACGGGCATTCGAACAGGGTGATGAACTTCGAGGGTATACCTGCGTTGATGGGCAGGTCTAACCTGCGTGCCAGAGATACTGTTGGCGGGTACAACATAATGAGAATTTCAGGTGACACCCTGCTGACTGCCTCGGTAAGACATCCGCTGGTGACGGCAATGCCGCCATGGGTCAGCCTGAGACTGTCAGCATATGATGCCGGCTCAGACACAATAGCATATCCTCGCCCAGACTATTCAATGAACAGCCTCTATGCAGCAGTGAAAGAGACCTGGCGAGTGCAGGAGAAGAGTGACATAGGGGCGGGTGCAGCTACCTCAAGGAGGGTGGTGATAGTAACCAATACCGGCGGTGAGGTTAAGGCTCTTGACCTGAAAAACGGAAAGACGAGGTGGATTCATGCCACCGGAGCCAAGATTTACAGCACACCTGCCACCGACGGTAAAAAGGTGATAACGGCTGCCACTGACGGCATGGTATATGCCCTGAATATAAGGAACGGTGAGGTTCTCTGGAGTTTTAACACCAGGCAGCCTGTGGTGGCCTCACCTACAATAACAGGTGACAGGGTATTTATTGCCGGTTCATCAGGGAAATGCTTTGCCCTCAGTCTTGACAGCGGTAAAGTATTATGGAGCAACTCCCTGATAGAGGGATTCGTCGAAACGATACCCCTGGTCTACAGAGGAAAGATCATCTTCGGCACCTGGAGTAACCATCTCTATGCTCTTGATGCTGAAACAGGGGATATTGCATGGGAGTGGTATAACGGTTATACGAACCGCATGCTGTCGCCGGCAGCATGTGTCCCGGTAGCTGCCGGTGAAAGGGTTTTTGTCGTGGCGCCTGACAGGAAGATGGCATGCCTGGATGTATCAAATGGAACCCTCTTGTGGCACTCAGACCTTGGAGAACAGACCGTCAGAGAGTCGATGGGTCTCTCAACTGACAGCAGTCTCGTCTACGCCAAGACGATGGATGGTAACCTGATAGGTGTCAAGGCAGACGGCTCAGAGGATAAGGTATCATGGAAGGCGGATGTAAATACAGGATATGACATAGCGCCGGCAGTGATAGCTGAGAGCAATGGTATAGTCTTCATACCGACAGACAAAGGAATCATTTATGCGGTAAGCAGGGACAACGGAAAACTGTTGTGGATACATCGGATTTCGTCATGTCTTATTAACCAGGTTACTCCGGCAGGGCCGGGGAGAGTAGTCTGTACCTCAATGGATGGCGTGGTGACAATGCTAAGTTTCAGAAGATAGCATTCCCGCTCCTGAAGTGTAAAAATATTTGACTTGTATTGTTATTTGCCATAACTTTATTTGATCCTGAATTAAAGATCATAGAGTTATGAAACCTTCATGATTGCATTTAATCACAAACACAGGTAACGATTATATGCAATTATGTGTGGTTGCATCGTACCATTAAAATCAAAATTACAATATGATGAAAAGTCTGATTTTGTTTTTTTCACTTCTTCTGGCCCTCTGGATCGCAGGTGCATCATACTGGTTTGTTTGCAGGACCATGTGTGACTGTCGCAACTCTCCGAATCCTGCAGCGATAGCCGAGAAGGCAAATGCCCATCACTTTGCACTCATTGCAGCAGCTGAAGAGGCAAAAGCATACGTGACCGGTTCCGGGACCCAGAAGATCTATTTTGAGACTGCCCGGGCATCAGCAGATATGAGTGCATTAGCTCCCTCCTATGTTGAAAAGCTGAAGCTGTATCTTGACAATTACCCTGATGCAAGAATAGTGATTACAGGTTATGCAGATAATGCAGGGCCCGATCATTACAACATGATGCTCAGCGAACTGCGGGCAAGATTTGTCAAAAACTGGCTTATCCTCACCTCAGGTATCAGCGGAGAACAGATAGAGATCATGGCAAAAGGCACAGCCGAGCCTGCCGCCGACAACAATACTCCCGAAGGCAGGGAGAAGAACAGGAGAACAGAAATTCATCCAAAAATATAAAAAGTTATGGCAGAACGTTTTACAGCCGACCTGGCATTCATTATCATAGCACTGCTCGGAGCAGCAGCCCTGGGGTTCCTGATAGGTTATTATGCAAGAAAAGCAATGAAATGCAAGAGGTGTGCAGAGCTTGAAGATAATAACAATTCACTGAGGCAGATAATAGGTTCACTTGAGTCAGACAAGACAGCTCTGAAACATAAAATAGAGAAGCTGGAGGCTGATGAGAACGAGCTGAAACAGAGGATTACCAAGCTTGAAACAGAGGCTATTGCGCGTACCAAACGTCGCCCTGCCAGGCCAAAAAAGCCACCATTAGCAACCTGATAAACTAGTAGTATCTTCCAAGGTAGCTGCTGTCTACTATCAGCTTTCTGATCTCAAGAGGGTTAATGGTATCCTGTTTCCTGTATATGACCTTTCCTCCCGGTTCGATGATCATGGTATAAGGGAGTGCTCCCCTCCACTCTTTATCAACAGCTTCGATGAGCTCAAAGACCTCGTCCTTGTTGAATATATAGTTCTGGTTTGAAGCCTGGTTCTCTCTAAGGACACTCAGCACTGCACTCATCTTCTCGGGCTTGTCTGCACTGATTGTTATCAGTTCAAAAGCACGTTGACGGTACATACGGTCTGTTATTACCATATCTGGCATCTCCATGAGGCAGGGGCCGCACCATGTAGCCCAGATGTTTATCATCCTTACTTTATCACTTTTATTGGCAATGAGCTCCCTGATGAAGGCGGCATCAACCATCTCAAGTGTGACAAGCTGCTCAGCCCATTCCTGATTCAGCTTTTTCGTGTATTCGTCTTTCCATGACCACTTGATTGAGCATCCAAAGACCTTGGTGACAGGTGTTGTGACCTCTCTGCCGGCAAGAACCTCATCAATAGCCTTCCTGATATCCTCTCCCGATCCCGTCCCCGGCTTCTCGCTGGCATCGATACGGCCGGTATACTGCAGTATCATGTTGCTGTCAAAGACGAAGCAATGAGGTGTAGCCACCGGGCCGTAGGCAAGGGCAGCCTCCTGCCTGTCTCCGTCGTAGAGATAGGGAAAGGAGAACTTCTTATCGGCAGCACGCTGTTTCATATCGTCAAAGCTGTCACCCATGTCTGAATAGCCCAGTTCAGCAAGGCTCAGAGCGGCTGTTGAGTTAGATGAGATCATCACCACCTCAACACCTGCCGGCCTGTAATCATTCGCAAGGTCAATGATGCGACCCTCATAGGCCTGGGCCGTAGGACAATGGTTGCAGCTGAAGATGATAACAAGGGCTTTTGCTTCCGAAAAACTGCTAAGTGAATAGCTCTTGCCGTCAACACCCGGCAGGCTGAAGTCAGGAGCCTTTGATCCGGGCAGCAGCGTCTCAGGGGCAGCAGGGGTCTGCGAGATGATAGTCTGACAACAGATTGTCAGTGCGACCTGCAGGATAGTACCAGAATAAACAAGCTTCATAGTCTTCTTAATATTTCGCATGTCAATTTATTACTTTTTGTGATTTACTTGATCTTTTTTTTTGTAAATTGTTTCTGTCTCGCTCTTTTTTCAATGATCTTATTATATAAAAACAAATATAAAAGAGTAACCCGTCGCCTCAAGGGATATGATTATTCATCACCAGGGAAATACTTTGTTACGATAAATACAAAAAATAAGTACAGTTACCTTGGTGATATCGTCCATGGCAGCGTAGTCTTATCTGATACGGGTGTATTAGTGAATAAATACTGGTTGGAAATACCCTTTCATTTTCCCGGCATCAGACTCGACGAATTTGTGATTATGCCTGATCATCTACATGGTATTATCATTATAGAATCTGATAAGAACAATGACCATGTATCATACAATCTCGGATTGATTATAAATCAGTTCAAGCGGATCTGCACAATAAATACAACAAAGAAGAACCTTCCCCTGACCTGGCAGGCCCGATATCATGATATTGTAATCAGAAACAACCACCAGTTATCCCGAATCAGACAATACATCAGAGACAATCCATCCAGTAGACAGGCATAGCGACGGCCAATTTGGTCGTCGTTACGCCATATGATATAAAAATGTAGCGACGGCCAATTTGGCCGTCGTTACGCCAAATGATATAAAAATGCAGCGACGCCCAAATTGGGCGTCGTTACATAAATATATTATTGCAGGTCCTTCACAACCTCAATCACCTCAGGAAAATCCATTCCTATCTTTTTCAGGTGCTCAATGGTGGGGATGCCGTTGTTATTCCATCCGCGGCGTTTATAGACTGCATCACGGAGGCTGTCATACTGTGCTTCGCGGTATTTGCGCAGCACCTTCATCTTCTCTTCCGTGCTCTTGCCTGTAGGGTCAAAGCCAATCTTATCCATCAGCTGCTTGTCGTACCTTGTTGCTCTTGACTCATATTCCTCAACTGTCACCGGTCCGCAGGCCCGGTATGGCTGGTCATCATCCTTGCGTCGTCCATATCCACGCCGTATGTTAAATACTCTCTGGAAGTTATAGACCCGTTCCGAGTCTTCAACAAGCCTACGTTTGTCAAACGGGCGGCCGGTGACAGACTTATAGATTGTGACGTAGTTATCAACATGTTCAGGCACCTTGGCCGGTTCATCGGTCTCTGCGTTGTTCTCGGGCTCCACATCGTTCCAAGGCAGTTTGCACAGTCCCACCAGGCCGAACCATGTCCGGAACATCGGGAAGTAATGCAACGCTTCAGCCTTGTTCTCGAAAGTAGGGATATGATTGTTTACCATGTCCATGAAGATCAGCCATGCCTCGTCATGCTGTGGCCCTTTGTTGGTGAGGGCATAACCACCCTGCTGTGCCAGAGACTCCTTGGACATATACTGTGAATACTCTAGTCCCTTGTTCTCCATTCCTATGTCCTGCATGAATGCAGGGTCACCCCAGCCCTTCTCTGCGAATATCTTTTTCATACGGCGCACTCCCTGACCGGCTATCTTACCGAATCCCTCACCTCGTGCCACCTGGTGCAGCAGTTCCAGTGCAGGAGGTATATTTCCGAAGGTGAGCTCAAGACCGCCTGTACGCTCCTTATTGAGGATGCCATTCTCATAGCACTCCATGATAAAGGCCAGGCATGTGCCCCAGGTGATTGTACATATACCATAGGTGTCACAATAGAAGTTAGCCTCAATAATATACCGCGGATCGAAGAATCCGCCGTTTGATCCAAGCCCTGCTGCATTTTCATATTCCGGCCCGTCGACCATGACAGACTGTCCCTTATACGGGCCTGTGCTGAGAACAAAGTCATCAACAGCCTTGGAACACGCCATGTTACATCCTATCCAGCATCCATCAGGAATACCCTGAGTAAAGAAGGAGGTCCATACAGCCGAGTCGATTTTTGGCGAGTCTTTATGTGAACCGAATTTGTAGTTATGCGTTGGCAAGAGGTCATGGTCATCCATCACCTCCATGAGGTGTGCAGTACCCACCTTACGCATGCGGCACTGCTTGTCATCCAGTTCGCGCATCTCGCGGTTGAAGCGTCGCCCGCGTTCCATGATAGCCTCCAGGTCAACCACGTTATTAAGGTTACCCTTCACTCCCGGGATCTTGCATACCATAGCCTTTATCTTCTTGTCGCGGAAGACCGTTCCTATACCCCCGCGCCCGGCCTGCTTCAGCCTTACCTTTTTCCGCTTAGGGTCATAGAAGCTGAAATTGAGCATCCCTATGAGTGAATGCTCGGCAGCGGCACCTGTCGATACTACTCCTATATTCTTTTTGTCAGAATCATTGTCAGCAAACATCTCCGTGAGCTGTTCGGCCAGTATATGGCTGTCGAGGGCCTCTGCCGGAGCTTCGAAGATCTCGACATAGTGATCAACACCGTTAATGAATATGATTACATCACTTGCAGACTTGCCCTGTAACTCCAGCGCATCAAAACCCGAAAACTTAAGGAAGGGGCCAAAGAAACCTCCTACGTTGCTGTCCATGACAGAGTCGGTCTGCGGTGAGATGGATACAACAAGCGACTTCCCCGTTCCGGAGTACTGAGTGATACCTCCGATCGGACCTGATGAAATCACTATCTCATTCTCAGGGTCACTCCATTTTGTCTCCGGTGTGGTAGCATCCCAAAGATAGCGGAGACCATAGCCTTTGCCGCCAATGAATTTCTCCTTCATGACAAGCGGTATATCCTTCTCCTTAATATCAAGTGTACCGACGTTTACATAGAGCGACTTGTCAGTGTAGCCTTTGTTAAGTGGAGTCCATTTGTACTCCCATCTCTTCAGAAGCCTGTGCTTTGCTTTGATCTCGTTTATGTCCATGTTGATACTGATTATTTTACGGGTGCTATTGCAAAGGTAATGTATAAATATGCGCAATCTAATGATAATAGTCAATATGCATGTGATTGCATAACGGCAGCAAGTAGTTGAGATTTGCGATTTTCGATTTGCGATTGTCGATTTCCTATGGTCGATTTCCTATGGTCGATTTGCGATTATCGATTCCGTCTTCGGTCTTCTGTCTTCTGTCTTCTCTCTTCGGTCTTCGGTCTTCGGTCTTCGGTCTTCTCTCTTCTCTCTTCTCTCTTCTCTCTTCCGGATTGAAGAGCGCAGCTCATATATCCGGAGGCCGATGTACGAAGATTGAAATACGACAGAAGTCTGTATATTTGCCAGCAAGAATCAGGCGAGGCGCAGAGCATTCATGGAGATCACACTTAACAACGAGCCGCTGACCATCAGTGGTGAGAGCATCACTGTATCAGGCCTCCTGGAGTTGAAGAGATATACCTTCAGGCTCAGGATAGTCAGGATAAACGGCAGGCTCATCAGCCGTGACAGTTATGATGAAGAGAGAATCAGTGATGGTGATGATGTTCAGGTTATTTACCTGATGAGTGGCGGCTGATCTGATTGTCAAGTATTATCTTATCAAGAGGTGAAACCCGATTTCTGGACACGATTCAGCTTTAACAGGCTCCGGGACAGGATGCCAGCCTGGATGAAGAACAGGTATGTTCTCACGCTCCTTATCTTTCTTATATGGATCATTCTCATAGACCCCAACAATCTGATATCAAGGGTTCGCGACCTGCGCACGCGTAACAGGCTTTTGAGGGAGAAGGAATTTTATATGGGTCGTATTGAGGAGGACAGGAGGAAGCTGAACGAACTGAGGACCAGCAACGAGAACCTTGAAAAGTTTGCCAGGGAGCAGTATCTTATGAAGAAGCCTGATGAAGACCTCTTTGTTATAGTCACTCCCGAGGAGGAGCGTAAGATAAGGCGCGACAGGAAGGTATCTAAAACAGCGAAGCCCGCTGGCAGGCGGGCTCCGGGCAGTTCAAAAAACCGCTGATATTATTTCTTCTTCTCAGAGTTATATTTGGCGTTCAGACCGGCAATGACGTCACCAGTGATATCAAGTGTAGTATCACTGTAAAGTATAGGTCCGGGGAACTGTTTTGCCAGAATATACTGATAGTTATGATCCTTATTATATTCAGCCAGGTACGAGTTGATATATTCAAGCACCTGTCTCTGGGCAACAACACTCTCCTCATTCAGGTTTAGAGCCATTTCATCACGCAGTGCAAGCAGACTCTGCTGCTGCTGTGCAAGGGTCTGCTCCATCTCGGCTGCAGTTGCCCTTGTAATAAGGCCTTTCTGTGCTTTGTTCTGGTAATCTCTCACGTCACGGTCAAAAGCCTGTGATTTGGCTGTCAGTTCAGCCTCCGAATTTCTCTGCTTATCTTCCAGGTCAGAAGTAATATCCTTTGCCATGTCAAAGTTGGCAATGACTGAATCGAGCTCAACAAAAGCAATGCCCTTACTGTCAACTGATCTGGCAGCACCGGCTGTGCCTGTTTCTGTCTTGCAGCCTGTAACGGCGAGAAGACCAAGGAGCGCTACGGTTGCTGCAGTCAAGGTGATTTTCATAAAAGATGACTTATTCATTTTCAGGTATCAGATTAGAGTTTAACAATTTGTGCACAAACATACACAAATTTTCAATATGAAAATGAGATGAGAAGATGAAGGAAGAGACAGAGCAGGATTATCAGAACTCGGGACAGGGTATGGCGTGTATCTTTCTGGACCCTTTGATCTGAGAAGAGAGGAAAGAATAGATAAGTGAAATTTCTATTGCTCCGCCAGAGGATGTGATCAGGTTTGATATGGTGAAGTCATAGCTGACACCTATGTTCAGCTGGTCAGTCTTGATACCGACCAGCCCGATGATTGCGTCGCCTGCCTGTGATGTAACGAAGGGGATACCCCTGTACCACACGCCGAAGACAAGAGGCTCCTGGAAGTAATAAAGTCCAATGTCAGACTGATAGAACTTACCCTGGAACATAACGTTGGCAGCCACAGACATCACCTGGGTAAGCTTGGTCCTGAGCCGGCCGCGGCTAAGTATCTGGAACCCCCCGTAAAGATCTACTTTAACAGGTATAGTTGATTCGTCACCCCAGAATGAAGTTTTTGGGGTGAGCAGGTGATCTACGGTGAATCCTGCCCATATCCTCGGACTATAAATAAGACCGGAAGCGGCAAAGTCTATATCAGCTACGTTATCAAATGGCGGAGGGGTTATGGGCGGAAGCGTTCCACCTGTTGTTATCTGGCTGTTCCATACAAGTTTAGTCAGATCGAGACCTAAATAATGAAACTTAAAGTGCACCCCTGGTCTGATATGCCATTCGTCACTTATCTGAAAGTCGTATGAATAGAGTATACCCAGGTTTGTTGTGCTGAGATCTCCAGAGCCTGCCACATCATATGTTGCAAGGATGCCAATGCCTGAATTGAAGTTGGGGATGGCCTTATCAAATGAAAAACTGTATGTATGAAACACTCCCGGGATTGATGGCCACTGGTTTCTCCAGTTCAGGGAGACACGGTTGTCTTCTGTGGCCCCGGCAAAAGATGGAGACAGGTAGAGCTGGTTCGCATAGAACTGAGAAAACTGGGGGTCCTGACCTCTTGTAAAAACAGATACAAAAATGAACAAACCGATCAGATATTTAGCTTTTGCTGACAATCCGGTTCCTTTTTAATTCATTACGAATGTAACCAATTCATGGTGACCCCGCAATGGGAGTCACCATGAAAGTAATCAACAATGTCCCCATTTGATGAGGAAGATATTAACAACTCAGCCTTCATATATCTCTTTATCAGTAACTTATAAGAGTAACATCGCCTGCCATCACAATAGCCTGTCCATTACGGTAGGTTCCTCTGACTTTCCAGACATACACTCCCGGAGGGCAAAGCTGTCCCTTGTAATAACCATCCCATCCCATTTCTAAATCACTGCTTTCAAAGACCAGCAATCCAGTCTTATTATATATTTTCAGATTATAGGAAGCCACGCCAGATGCCACAGGATGGAACACCTGGTTAGCCTCGTCGGTACTTCGGTTATAATAGCCTCCTGTCGGGCCTCCTGTGTTTGGAAGGAAAGCAGTGGGGAACCTCAGGAACATGCCCTTGTCTGTGAAAATATCAGTAACTATCACCGAGTCTGCACAACCTTGTTCAGAATAGACCGTCAGTCTTACATCATATCGTCCATAGGCCTGGTAAGTGTGTTGAGGATCTGATTCAGACGAGCTTGTCCCGTCGCCAAAGTTCCAGTGGTATCTAACAGCACCGGTAGAGTGGTTGGTAAAGATCAGCTCTTCTTCTCCCTCGGCAATTTTATTCTTCCTGATCTCGAATTCAGCTTTTGGTGCAGGCCATACATCTATCCTTGTTGCGGCGCTGCTTTTCTGCCCCTTCTCATCTGTCAGGGTAAGGCTTACGATATAGGTACCTGGCAGGTCATAAATATAATCAGGTGTGTTTTCGTCTGATTTACCACCGTCGCCAAAGCTCCAGTCAGCTGTCAGTGAGCCTGTTGACGGGTAGCTGAACTTTACAGAAAGTGGAACGCAGCCTGCGGAGGTGGATGTTTCTATCAGGGCTCTGAAAGTTTTGCGGGCTAAGACCGGTTCTTCCTTCCTGATCTCCCTGGTCACTGAAGACTCTGTTACTTTGCCATCAGGGCTTACCGTTTCGCTTTGTCGTGCAGTGACTGTTGCAGGCTCTGTTAAAGTTTTGCTGTCGGCGTTGACTGCCTCCTTAAGTGAGGGAGTGAGAGGCACATTCTCTTCATTTGCAGTATCCTCCTTCATCCCGTCAGTGGCAGCCTGCTCTACCTGCTGAGACTTCCCTTCGGTCGCCAGAGGCTGTTCTTCATCTCCCGGTGAGGGGAAGATAAGCAGACCTGCAATTGTAATTGCCACTGCTGTTGCTGCTGCATAAAATATATTAAAGCGAGACGGATTGAATCGCAGGAATTCCTTCCGTTCAAGGCGGCGCATGACAAGGCGGGTAAGGTCGGCACCTGCCTCCATCTCGTTCTCCTCCAGCTTGGTGCGGAAGAGTCCTTCAATATCCATATTTCGTTCTTCTTCTGACATTACCTTATCAGGTATATTTATCTTTCATTTTTGCCAGAGCCTCAAGCTTTTTCCTTAAGATAGCCCTGGCCCTGCTGTATTGTGACTTTGAAGTGTTAACATCTATCCCTAACATTTCGGCTATCTCCTGATGCTTGTACCCGTCAACCGTGTAAAGGTTGAAGACCATTCTGTATCCGGGAGACAGTTCTCCCAGGACCCTGTACAGGTCCTCCGCCGAATAAAAATCCTCCTCAAACCCGACAGTGCCGGTCTCGGCAGTCACATACTCATCGATATCCACATGGTGCTTATGACGCAGATTCCTGTGATAATATGTGATTGCGGTGTTAACCGTCACTTTCCTCAGCCATCCTTTAAAAGAACCTGTTCCTGAATACTCCCCGAGGTTAAAGAATATCCTCAGAAAGGCTTCCTGCAACATATCTTCTGCTTCAGGCCTGTCAGTAGCGTAACGCATACAGACCCCCAGCAGATAACCTGAATATTGCTTCCATAGCAACTGCTGTGCTTTCCTGTTGTGCCTGATGCAGCCTTCAATTATATGTTGGTCGCTCATCATCAACCGGGCACATTATCAAGACCTGTACTATTTTTAAATGGTTGCACTCTGTGAAAATTTTCTTCAAAATAGGCGAAAAAAAGTGATCAATACCCTGTTTCAGATGATAAACGTCATTTAAACCTGGAATATTCGCACCTACATTTGAAAACTCTTAAAAATAAACAGAAACGAAATGTTCAACAAATTCATAGCAACAATTCTTCCATACTTCCCCAAGAAAGTGATATGGATCTTTTCACGCTCTTACATCTCGGGAGAGACAATGGCTGATGCCATGCGCGTTTCAAAGGATCTGAACTCGAAGGGCATCAAGGTGACTCTTGATGTTCTGGGGGAATTCATCAAATCTCTTGATGAGGCAGAGGAGAACAAGCAGGAATATCTGGATCTCATTGAGGAGACTCAGCGGAACGGTATTGATGGCAACTATTCGCTCAAACCTACCAGTTTCGGCCTCCTGATTGACACTGAAGTATGCTACAGACTTATGAGGGAGATTGTTGCAAAGGCTGCCTCCTACAATAACTTCTGCAGGATAGATATGGAGGACTCACCATGTACTGACATGGAGATAGAGCTTTACAGGCGGCTCCATGCCGAATTTCCACGAAATGTAGGTCTGGTGATACAGGCTTATCTCAGGAGAACCTACAGTGACCTGGAGAAGATGCTTGACATGAATACTCCTGAAATTCCCACCAGCTACAGGTTATGTAAGGGTATCTATGTTGAGCCTGCTGCGATAGCTTACAAAAAATATGAGGAGATCAACCAGAATTTCCTGGCAGATCTTGAGTTCATGTTTAAAAACAAGATTTATGTCGGCATAGCCACACATGACAAGCCTCTGATAGAGGGGGCATACGAACTGATTAAGAAATATGGGGTGCCACGTAATATGTACGAGTTCCAGATGCTGTACGGTGTCACTCCCGGTTTGCGGAAGAGTATAGTCGATGGCGGGCATGTCATGAGAGTATACGTTCCGTTCGGGAAGAAGTGGTTTGGCTATTCAACACGCCGCCTGAAGGAGAATCCGAAGATGGCAAGCCATATTATCAAGGCGATCTTCTATAAAGGTTAAAGGTTAAAGGTTAAAGGTTAAAGGAGAAAGGAGAAAGGGTCACTTTCTTTTATAGATCAGTGAATCGTGGATAGTGCGGAGCTGCTGAAGCTCTCTCTCTGACATATACGGTGCAGGTGGCTCAGGCTTCTCAGGAAGGCCCTTTGCAAGGACATATACCAGCGGGATGAGTGTAAACGGGCTAAATACCAACATCTTATCAGAAGGGATTGTCCCCTTTTCATACGCATCCAGTCTCTGTTTCTGTCTCAGAAGCTCATAGTTTGTACTTGGGTCGCCCAGTGTTGCGGCGGTGGTAATGCCCTGGTAGGCTGAGAGTCTCAGGTTATTTGAGGCGTTTACCATATCATCATTTACAGCAGGCTTAGATGACATGATCTCGGCTCTGATGTTTCCGAGCCTGGGAACCACAATCACAGAAGGTATCATCAATGTATCAGAGATGAGGAAGATTCCTGCGACATATTCCTTTGCGAGCAGGGTATCGCCAATAACAAGAAGGAAGTCCTTGTACCCGACACTTGTGAAGGTAATTGTATCATGGTGAAGGGCAAAGAATGAGACCATGCCCCTGTTGTCGGTTGCGCCTGCCACTCCGCTGCTGCTCAGGAAATGTGCTCCCGTCAGTGGCTGTTGTGTGTCAGCGTCGAGAATGATGGTATGGAAAAGTATAAGGTCAGTCTGCTGCGCTGCCATTCTCAGTGGCAGAGCGAGCACGGCGATGCAGACAAGAGCACGGTGCAGGCTTCTGAAGCTATTTGCGCAAAATGATCTCGTCGAGTGTTCTCTTTGGCACGTGGTGAACGCGCGCATCATCTCTCCAATATTTCACATTGTTATTCTCAAGGGTCTCAATGATCACTTTCTCAACCGGTTTGCCAAGAGCAAGAACAAGAAGAATATCAAGGCCTGCAGGTACTGAAAAGAGTGTTCTCAGCTTTTCCTTCTTTATTGATGCAATGATGCAACCTCCGAGACCTTCTGATGTAGCCCCCAGCATGATACTCTGCGCTGCAATGCCATGGTCGATGCCGAATGAATCGGATATCTCCTTATCGCCCAGGACAATAATATATGCAGTAGGTCTCTCGCCCGGGTCAGGCCCCTCCCAGGTGGTAAGATAGCCTGCCCATGCAAGGCACTGGTAGACTTCTGCACACTCTGCAGTATTATTGACAAGAATATATTTCAGGGGCTGCCTGTTGGCACCTGATGCCGACAGCCGCGCCAGGTCAACAAGCGAGACCAGTGTTTCTGTGCTGATCTGGTGTTTGCCGTCAAACCTGCGGTACGATCTTGTTTTTTCTATAAGTTGTTTGATGTTCATCGCCAAAAAGTTTGGCCAAAGATATATAAAAATAGCACCCCAACCACACTCCCGGGTCAAACTGTAACATGATAATATTTTTAGTTGAATTTACTTCTTCAGAGCCTCATCAAACCGCTGACCGATAACGGCCCAGTCAAGCAGCTCCCAGAAGTTTTTGATATAGTCCGGACGCCTGTTGCGGTAGTCAATATAATATGCGTGTTCCCAAACGTCACAAGTCATCAGAGGCACCATCCCTGATCGCATCGGGTTGCCGGCATTAGACTCCTGTGTTATGGCGAGGGTGCCGTCAGGCTTCATGCATAGCCATGCCCATCCTGAACCGAAGAGAGTGGTGGCAGCCTTTGTGAATGTGTCCCTGAACGACTCGAACGAGCCGAATCCGGCATCTATAGCTCGTGAAAGAGTACCATAAGGCTCCCTTTTCCCCGATGGTGAAAATGATGCAAAATAAAAAGTATGATTCCATACCTGTGCAGCATTATTGAAAACAGCTCCTTCAGCCTTCATAATCATCGTCTCGAGGGTTGCGTTCTCAAATGGAGTGCCCGGAATAAGACCGTTTAGATTATTCACATATGCCAGGTGATGCTTGCCGTGATGGAACTCTATGGTCTCAGCGCTGATATGTGGTGCAAGAGCATCAGGACTGTAGCTAAGAGGTGGCAGTTCGAATTTCATGACCCTTTCGGTTTAAGTTCATAATTAACGTAAAGATACTAAATAGATACCTTCATGGAGAGGTGGTTACAGAAATATCCTCTCCGGAAGAAGACCTATGACTTTTCTTTCGCTGGCAACGGTAAAGAGACGTTCGACAGCCTCCCTTCCTTCCTTCCCCAGTGAGAGGCTGAAGTCATTAACATACAGGTTTATATGCTCGCGGGTAACCTCCGCCTCCATCTCCCTGGCATTTTTCCGTATGAAATCGAGTGAGGCAGCGGGGTTGGCACGGGCATACTCAAGGCTTCGGCGTATTGTCCTGTTCAGCCTGGCAGCCGTTTCGTCACTTATCCCGCGCCGTACCACAATGCCTCCGAGAGGTATAGGGAGTCCTGTTAATTTATCCCACTCCTCACCTGTGTCTGCAACCTTTTGCAGTCCCATTGCCTGGTAAGTGAATCTGGTTTCATGAATTATGACACCGGCATCGACCTCGCCTGAGAGGATGGCTTCCGGAATATCTGAAAAGAGATACTCACGTTTGCGTTTTGCCTCGGGCCAGAAGATGCTGAAGAGGAGGTTGGCGGTCGTATATCTGCCAGGGATGGCTATCAATGCATCATTAAGTTCATCAGGGTAAATCTTCCTCCGGCTGACAACCAGCGGGCCGTTTTTGCGCCCCAGGGCGCTGCCCGAATCAAGCAGCAGATAATTACTTGCTGCCCAGGCATATGCATGAAAGCTCATTTTGGTGACATCAACGCTGCCGTCGAGTGCCCTGCGGTTGAGTTCCTCAACATCAGCAAGGAACCAGTCATATTCTATCCCCTCTGTGTCAACCCGCCGGTGAACCAGTGCCTCAAATATGAAGGTGTCATTGGGGCATGGGGAAAAACCAAGTGTAAGTCTCATCCTTTCTTTATTGTATTCAAAATATCAGTCATTGCCTCCTGCAGTTTTTCCAGGGCAAGCGGGATGTCCCATTTCTTAAGGTTACGCGGCTCGATCATATTTGATATGGCCCTGACGGCCAGCCATTCTGCACCTGACATCTCGCAGGCATAAGCAAACCATGCACCCTCCATTGTCTCTATCTCAGGGTCCCAGGCATGCCTGATGCGGTCTATAACAGGTTTTGATCCGGATGTCATGTTGACAGTCGCTGCCCTGACGGCGGGGTAACCATCTACAAACCTGTCAAACCATCTGCCGTGGCAGTGTATCCACCCTCCCCTGAATGGTGGTTTGTCAGGGTCTGCCAGGCTGGCTCTGAAGAGTGAGAGAAAGGAACCGTTGTCATCAACACCCATATCGGCAAAACAATCTGACTGAGCAATAACAACGTCACCGGGAACATATGGTGCAGAATAGCTGCCCGCAATGCCTGCACCGATGACCAGCGATGGAGTGGCTCCGGAAGAGAATCTCTTCTGCAAGGCCCATGACATAGCAGCACCACCAACACCGGTGACAAGCAGCTCACAGTCGAACCGCGCAGCCTTCATGGCTTTTTCCACTGCCCCGCCCTCAGAGGGATGAGCAACAGCAATTATTATCTCATCGTTACCTTTCTCCATTGAGTAACTCCTATTTAACCGGATAAATATATTATTTTTGATCTATTATTTCCTCAATAAACCAATTTCATTTAGTTTCAGAGGTTATGATATACCTTACCAGACGAGAGCGGTTCAGCGCAGCACACAGGATGTTCCGCCCGGGCCTCAGTGACGAAGAAAACCTGAAGATTTACGGAAAATGTTCAAATCCAAACTGGCATGGGCATAATTATGTACTCAAGGTGACAGTTAAAGGAGAGATTGACCCTGCCCTGGGATATTTCATGAATGCCAACAGGCTTAAAGAGATAATTAATGAGAGGGTGATAGCTAAGCTTGACCACAGAAACATGAACACTGAAACTGATTTCATGGCAGGAAAGATAGCTACCACTGAGAACCTGGCTGTGGCTGTGTGGGATGAGCTTAAAGCGCCACTGGAGGCAGAGGGCGTTGCACTGCACTGTGTTAAGATCGAAGAGACAGAGAATAATTTCATCGAATATTACGGATAATATGGAAAAACTGAACGATGGCAGCGGAACGCTGTCAGATGGTTACAACAAGATTGAAAAGTGGAATCCCGAGGTTATTAATGAGATCGCCGGATATTATTATAAGATACTTGGGCTGCTTGGCGAAGACCCTGACAGAGAGGGGCTGCTCAACACCCCTACCAGGGTGGCCAAGGCACTCAGTTTTTTGACAAGAGGATATCAGCAAAACCCTGAGGAGATACTGCAAAGTGCCATGTTCAAGGAGGAGTACCGGCAGATGGTGCTTGTAAAGGATATCGATATCTATTCGATGTGTGAGCATCATATGCTTCCTTTCTTCGGCAAGGCTCATGTGGCATACATCCCTGACGGCACTATCACCGGACTGAGCAAAATTGCCCGCGTGGTGGAGAGCTACGCTGCCAGGCTGCAGGTACAGGAGAGGCTCACCACACAGATACGCAACTGCATTCAGGATAACCTCAAGCCTCTTGGCGTTGCAGTTGTAATAGAGGCACAGCACATGTGTATGCAGATAAGAGGGGTGCAGAAACAAAACTCTGTCACCACCACCTCGGCATTCACCGGATGTTTTTTAACGCATCTCAACACCCGTGAAGAGTTCATTCATCTGATCGGCATCAGGTTGCACTGAACAGTGTGCATCCATCATTTTTTTATCTATTTTTGGGGCCAAATCAGAGACCACGTTTATGAAAGCATATGTATTTCCCGGACAGGGATCGCAATTTCCCGGCATGGGAAAGGACCTCTATGATAATTCGCCTTTAGCGCATGAGATGTTTGAAAAAGCCAATGAACTGCTGGGCTTTCGCATTACTGATATCATGTTCAGCGGCACGGAGGAGGAGCTCAGGCAGACAAAGGTAACGCAACCGGCCATCTTTCTTCATTCAGTTATTCTTGCCAGGGTGATGGGCAGCGCCTTTGCTCCTGCGATGACAGCGGGGCACTCTCTCGGGGAGTTTTCAGCCCTTGTATCTTCCGGGGCGCTATCATTTGAGAGCGGTTTGATTCTTGTCGCAGGAAGGGCTGCCGCGATGCAGAAAGCGTGTGGCATTAGGCCTTCTACAATGGCCGCGGTGCTGGGTATCGACGATGCAATAGTTGAAGAGGTATGCTCTGCTTCCAAAGATATCGTTGTGCCGGCAAACTACAACAGTCCCGGACAGATAGTGATCTCAGGCACTGTTGAGGGCGTGAACAATGCAGCAGAGGCGCTCAAGGCAAGGGGTGCCAAGCGTGTCGTTATGCTGGCAGTCAGCGGAGGCTTCCACTCACCATGCATGGAACCGGCCCGCAGTGAGCTTGAGGCAGCCATCAGGGCAACCCGTTTCAGTACACCGGTCTGTCCGGTATACCAGAACGCTACTGCAATGCCTACAAGCGATCCGCAACAGATAATGAGCAACCTGGTTGCTCAGCTGACTTCCCCGGTGAAATGGACACAGAGAAACTGGTCACCGCCTGGGCTGCATTGGTTGTCATGCTGTAACCGCTGCTGGTACGGTCAGCTTTTAACCGATATCACTGCCATACCTTTCTTGCCATCCATCCTGATTAAAAGGGGACGCTCAAACCTGATGTGCCTGAAGTACTTGCTCTTGGCAATGACCTTCTGCTCCTTCATTCTCTCCCATATAATTGTTCCGTCATTGGTATCCTGATTCACAGATAGATATCCGATCTTCATTGATGTGAGATTGTGGAAGAAGTGCGAACCGAGTGATGCATCGACATGAAAATTGGGCAGTCCGATCTCGACGATTACCCTGGCATTTGATATCTGCGGCCAGGCTACCGGTATACCAAGAAATCTGTCTTTCGTACCCCACCGTCCCGGTCCGATCAGAACATACTTGCGGCCCTCATTAAGCATCTTCCGGTTAATGGCATCTATCTCGTCAACCATTTCAACAGTCTTGAGGCTGCTGAACCTGTCAGGTTCAACATAGACAATGTCAGTAATGTCATCGATGAGGCCGTTGCCCATACTTCTCCTGGAGATCAGAAGCAGATCTTCAGGGTTAATGCTTTCCGGGTCGATGGAGTATCCTGCCCCACTGCCGACGAGTGGTTTGACCTGCAACAGGTAAAACGAGACTCTCCCCTCTTCATCCCTGGTGAGGTCAACGGCAAATTCTATCTCGACCGGTGCCCCGAAAGCATCTCGCACAACCTGGAGCACAGTTTTCAGAGTAGAGGCAAGCGGTATATAATCATACTTGAGGATATCAGCAAAGTTTATTACTCTTGGGCCTGACTCATAGAGCCCAGGTGTAAGTGTCTCATTGTCAATACTTAGAACAGATGCTGAATGAGCAATTGTTCCATGCTCTTCAGCCTTACTGATGTTAAGTTTGATAAGGCCCGCCTTCTCACCCTGCAGCAGGTCAAGCTCATTTCCAGCCATATTTATAGCGTAGAAGTTGACCTGGGAATACTTTGAGAGATCATCAATTGAAACGATATCAAGTGACGGGAATGAGGGCGAGAATCGGAAGGCTCTCTCTCCGTCAAGGACATACTGACCGAGTCCCACAGCAATGACAGCAAAGCCGTCCTGGGGGGTCATGTGAGCAACGGGGTAAAAGTTGAATGACTGCGCCGTACCGCTCAAATGGGGATAGAATGAATCACCGAATCTGTTACCGACAACCGTCTGTATGACCACAGCCATCTTCTCCTGCTCAACCTTGAAGTTAATTGCTTCAAAATAGGTACGTGAGTTATCAGAGTAGATAGAAGAGAAGACGAGTTTCACAGCACCAATCAGTTGTCTCAGCCTTTCTTCCTGGTCAGGGTTGTTGTTGGGCAGAAGATAAGTTCCGAAGATACCTGAGAAGGGCTGACTGAGCGAGTCTTCAAAGAGGCTTGACGATCTTACCGCCAGCGGCCCTGTGATGAGTCTTGTCAAAATCCTCAGCCGGCTCTCAAGGTCAGAGCTGAGGCTTCCGGCCAGAAATTTTTGTTGAAGGGCTTTGAAGTCCTTCTCTTTCTTCACTACCTCCCATAAATTGTTTCTCTCCATGAAGAGGTCAAACTCATCTGTCCCGATGATAGCAGTAATAGGAGTCCTGATATTGATGTCCGACTGCAGACGTCCGAGCTCGAAGCTATATATCAGGGTGTTGATGAAGGCCAGTCCACGACCCTTTCCTCCGAGTGATCCACCGGCCAGGCTTACAACATTTGACTCATCAATGACAGCTGATTCATCAAAGTTGACCACCTTCCCCTTCTTAAGCTCCCTCCTTCTCTTCCTTATAATCTCTAGAAGGAACTCTCTCAGTTCAGTAAGGCTCTTAAAATCGGATAATCTGACAGGGTTGATCCTCTTAGCTATTTTTACCTCACCGCGTGCCATCAGCCACATGGAGAAGTGATTTTTCATTGCATGGTAGACAAGTGAATCTTCAGGTACGGTCTGAAGAAAAGACTCGAACTCATTCATTGATTTTGCAACCGCTATCTGCCTGCCGCTAGTGTCACGGTAAACAAAATTGCCAAATCCGAGATAGTAATTTATAAATGACTTAAGATCCTGGAGAAGGCTCTCGGAGTTCTTATTGATAAAGCTAACCCTTAGCTGAGTGGCATACTTGATGTTATCCGGATCAGATGATTGAAGTACTGTAGGCAGGTTCGGGAGCTCTGACCTGATATGCTCAATAAGATCAAAGCCGGCCATGTTATTGAGTATACCTTCACGTGGGAAGCGCATATCGGAAATCACACCCAGGAGGCTGTCTTTGTATCTTTTGAATATTGAAATAGCCTCTTCATAGGTTGAAGCAAGCAGTATCTTCGGTCTGGCTCTCAGTTTAAGCACCTTGTAAAGCTCATCTGAAGAGACGTCCTCAATGAGACTCCGGGTCTGTTCCAGGATAAGGGTGTAGAGCATCGGCACATAGGTAGAGTAGTAGTCCGCAGCATCTTCAATAATGAGCATTACGCCCGTAAGTCCTTTTTTTGTGTCGTTCTCAACATTGACTTTATCCTCAAGGAGTTTCACCATGGCAAAGAAGACCTTGGACTCACCTGTCCAGACAAAAAAGTTATCGAATGGAACGCCAAACTTCTTCTGGCTAAGCACAAAGGGAATATCGCCGGGATTATTCAGCAGCAGAAATGTAGGGATATATGGATATTTTTCCTTCAGGTGCCTGCACATATTCATCGGGCTCTCCTTGTCAACGCCGACCATGATTATGATCATGTCATAGTGTCTTGACTGGAGTCTTTCGAAGGCTTCATCCTCACCTGAGACGCCTGTGACCCTGGGGATTGATATGAGGCTCATCTGGTAGTACTCACCAAGCATATGGTCAGAGAAGCGTCCTTCGCCTTCGATGGAGTAGGCGTCATAGAGACTGGCAATAAGCAGTATCTCCTTGACCATGAAGGGCATGAGATCATGAAAGACGTCCCTCTCAGCATTATGCCTGTCAAGAAACTTCTGAAGGAGTTTTCGGCTTGAGAGGTTCTGACTCTCTTCATCTGATGAATAATCCTTGGTTAACAGACCTTCAGAATCTCTTGCGATGGTGCTGTTGATATACCCCGTAATCAGTTTTGAGAGATTTACAATAAGGTCACGTTCCTCTTTGAGGAACGGGCCCTCGAATTCCTTCAGAAACTCCCGGGTATAGTATATCTCTACTGTTCCATCCCCTCCCATAGTAGTAAAATCCTGAACCATCTTCCACTCTGTCTCCCGGAAGTCAGGAGTATCGTATTTTCTCCCGGCATAACATATACGGGCTACTGTAAACTCAGGATATTGCCAGGCAGCCGGGAGCATGAGTACGAGGTGCATGAGTGTCTCCTCGATGGTTTTACCCTCTTTCAGTATATGTATTGCTTGGTTTATACAGGCAAGCTCTTTCAGTCGCTCCTGCTGGTCACGCATGGCGCGGTTGAAGTGAGGGCTTGTCTCAGGCTTATTGTTCATCAATTCTTCAGATGGGATGAGTGGTCAAATTTAGTAAAAAAGAGGGTAACAAAAAGACGGGCACAGTGTATGGTGTGCCCGTGTTAATTTATCGGTCTGCAGTGACAGATTACTCTACCACCCAGGTTGAGCCGCTCATCAGTAGCTCGTCAACAGTGCTGATCTTTGAAGCAGACTGTACCTGCCTGTTCTGTTCGATCATGGCACCGTCATAAGTCTGTGTTTTGACAGCCCTGATAACACCCAGGGCAAAGGGATACTCAGGGTACTGCATGCCGGCAAGCATATAGTGTATCCCCGGATTTGCTTCCTCTGCATCATGAACCAGCAGGTCTTTTTCAGTGATGCCGTTCTCTCCAATCTTAACTACCTTCAGCTTAATGCCTTCCAGCACTAATCCTCTGTCGCGTTCTTTGCCGAAGATCATCGGCTGACCGTGATGCAGTACGATGGTCCTGTCATCCCTGTACTCCTTGTTTGTTATTGCTTCATGAACACCGTCGTTAAAGATGACACAATTCTGAATCACCTCTACCACTGCTGTGCCCTTAAAGAGAGCTGCTTCCCTGTAAACCTCGCCTGAAAGCTGCAGGTTATAATCAACCGTGCGGGCAAAAAAGCGACCGTGAGCGCCTATTGTCAGTTCCCCGACCTTAAAAGGCTCTTCAATTGTACCGAAAGGTGAGGTCTTTGTCACCAGGCCCCTCTGTGAAGTTGGAGAATACTGTCCCTTGGTAAGACCGTATATCTCATTGTTAAACAGGAGTATCTTGATGTCTATATTGCGTCTTACGGCATGGATGAAGTGGTTTCCTCCGATAGCCAGGGCATCACCGTCGCCGGTCATCTCCCATACCATCAGGTCAGGGTTGGCTATCTTGACGCCGGTGGCAATTGCTGCTGCGCGGCCGTGAATACCGTGAAAGCCGTAGGTGTTCATGTAGTAAGGCAGCCGCGAGGAGCATCCTATGCCTGAGACGAAGACATATTTTTCTTTGGGAACACCCATCTCAGCAAGCGTTTTCTGCAGTGAGGCAAGTATGCCATGGTCTCCGCAACCCGGGCACCATCTTACCTCCTGATCACTCTTGAAATCCTTCGCAGTGTACTGTATGGTATTTGTATCAGCCATCTTATTTGCCCTCCAGTAATGTTAAACAATGATCTTTTATCTCCCCGACCGTGAACGGCAGTCCC
>JALOMO010000034.1 GCA_025455395.1 Bacteroidales bacterium | reverse complement strand
GAATCCTTACCGTGCGCATCACAGTTCAGGAGGACCGGTGACAGAGGCATCTATTGTGAAAAAGAAGCCTGAGCTTGTGTTGAAGCTCGAGCAGGGTTACTGGTGGATGGATCCGTCAATGAAGGGTACGCAGGACCATTCATACAATGTTGTGATGGACCTTGTTAAGCGATATGACCTTGACGGCATACACTTTGACGACTATTTTTATCCCTACCCCGACTATAATAATTTCAAGGATTTTCCTGATGATGAGAGCTGGCAGGCTTACCAGGGCGGCGGCGGCAAGCTGTCGCGCGGCGATTGGAGGAGGGAGAGTGTAAATGTCTTTATTGAAAGGCTCTACAAGGGAATTAAGGCTGAGAAGCCATGGGTCAAGTTCGGGCTGAGTCCGTTTGGCATATGGCGCCCCTATAATCCTCCCGCAATTGGAGGCAGTTTTGATCAGCATAATACACTCTATGCAGACGCGCGCAAGTGGCTTAATGAAGGGTGGATTGACTATTACTCGCCACAGCTTTACTGGCCTGTCAACCAGCTGGCCCAGAGCTATCCCGTGCTTCTCGGATGGTGGAAGGATGAGAATCTGAAAGGCAGGCATCTGTGGCCTGGCATAAGTCTCGGCAGCCAGAACTCCGAGAGGGCTATCGATGAGGCCCTGAACCAGATCATGATAACACGCGGCATGCTGCCGCAGAGTCCTGGAGTGATACACTGGAGCATAGGCCCGCTGGTCTATACACCTGGACTGGTGAAGGCTGTTGCCGACGGTCCCTATAAGCGCAGGGCACTGGTACCGCCCTCGCCGTGGCTCGACAGGAAGGCTCCTGCGCCTCCGGTGGTAACCATGGCACAGGAGGGAGAAGAACTGGCACTGGATTGGAACCATCCGGAGATGACTGATGTTTCCCGGTGGGTAGTATACCGCAAGTACGGTTCACAATGGAACTACGACATACACGGCGGCGGCACCATCACTGACGCATTCCCGGTATGGATTATTAACTCTGCCCTGCTTGAGAGGTCAGATCCGAAGAACATAACGCGTCTTGATCAGGTGCTCTGGACGCTCGACAGTGTGGCAGTATCGGCAGTAGACCGCTTTGGGAACGAGAGTGAGGTTATGCGCATGAAAGTAACAGACCTCTCACTGGCTGAGGCACCAACGCTTGATGAGATCATGGCACAGCATGCAGCCAGGCAGAAACGACCGGCTCTCAGGCAGCCGGCAGTTACTCCGGGGATAGATGTGCTTGTAAAGGAGCATCTTGATCTGATTAAAGGCAAAAGAGTTGGTCTTATTACCAATCCTTCAGCAGTTGGCTCAGATATGAGGAGCAGTATTGACATACTGGCCGGAACGCCAGGTGTAAATCTTGTTGCCCTGTTTGGCGCCGAGCACGGTGTCAGGGGAGCATTGCAGGGAAGGATAAGGCAGGATGGTGAACCCGATCCGCAGACAGGTGTACCTGTTTACAGCCTCTATGGTGATTCATGGGCACCGAAGAAGGAGTGGATTGACAGCATTGACGTGATGATATTCGACATCCAGGGAGTGGGGACAGCATGGTACACATTCAAGTTTTCAATGTCTCATGCTATGGAGGCATGTGCAAATGCGGGCATACCTTTTATCGTTCTCGACAGGCCTAATCCGCTCGGAGGAAGGATAGTTGAGGGACCGATGCATGACACAATAAGCATATACAGGCATCCCCTGCCGCTGAGACATGGCATGACCTATGGAGAGCTGGCCACTATGTGGAATGAGACCGAGCGATATGGTGCTGATCTGACAGTGATAAAGATGAAAGGCTGGCGTCGAAGCATGATGTGGAACGAGACCGGACTGTTGTGGGTGATGCCTTCACCGAACATGGACACATGGGAGACAGCGGTGGTCTACCCGGGGCAATGCTTCTTCGAGAGAACCAATATTTCCGAGGGGAGGGGCACCACAAAACCGTTCCTGCTTACCGGCGCACCATGGATCGATGCCGGAAAGGTTGCTGATGACCTTAACAGCAGGGGTATCCAGGGAGCATATTTCAGACCTGCCTATTTCATACCACGCTCCTCAGGAACAGGTTCAGGACGGTCAGGCAAACCGTGGGACGAGATGTGCGGCGGGGTTGAGGTAATGGTAACCGATCCGGCAGTCTACAGATCGGTCGAAGGTGCAATTCACATTATCGATGCATACCGTAAGTGCAGTCCTGACTCACTGGTAATTTACCCTACATCATGGCTGAAGTATCTGGATGAGCCTGAAATGAGCGTGGAACAGGTGATCGAGGCCTGTAAGAATGATATCAGTGAATTCATGACCATAAGGGAAAAATACCTTCTCTACAGATGAAAACAAAACAAATTATTCAGATAACCCTGATCCTGGCTGCAGTATTGTCAGGGTGCAAAACGACCCAGCTTATACAGCCGGTTGCTCCCGTTGAACAAAGAACCGCGCAGCCTCAGGTAGTTGAACTCGACCTGACCGGTCTGTTTCCTTCAGACTTTTCCGGTCGCAAGGTTACTGTCAACAAAGGTGCGATGGATCTTACGACAGACTCTGAAGGCAAAATAACCTTTGACATGCCTGAGACAGATACTATTTTGCTCTCACTGGCTCCATGCCCTGATCTTTCTAAGGGTTGTGACGTTTCCATTCCCGTAACAGGATGGTTTGTCCCCTACAAATATTCTGTCAAACCTGATGGCAGTGTAGAGCGCAAATCACCGTGGGTCGAGTTCCGGATGACACCTGAGGCAGTTACCTCCCTGCCTCAGTTCGACTTCCTCTGCAAGAGTGAATACCCTGCAACTGTAAGTATAAACGGCATAGAACTGAAACAGTATAAGACGGGAATATTTTTCACCACCGTTAAATTCGATGAGGGAGTAAACAGGGTCAGGGCTGAGGCAACAACGCCTGATGGTCGCACGGCTGTCTGCGAGCAGGAATTTATCTATGAAAAGAGAGATATGACCAGGCAGTCCTATCCGCTATGGCTTGACAAACGCTCTTTTGAGCCTGCCACGGATATGGAGCTGCTTCCCGGCGAGGTGGTGAAGGTGAGCTTCCGGGCATCGAAAGGACAGGAAGTCTGGCTCGATATACGGCCAGGTAAGAGAAGCATTAAGTGCGTGCGTGAAGATTTTAACGACTACAGCATTTACCGGGCTGAAGTGCCTTCTGGCAGTCTTGCAACCGGCACCAGTCATGCCCTCAGCGTCAGGCTGATACCGGCATCGGGAGCACCGGTGAAGGATGTTTACAGGAGTGACTTCGAAAGGACGGTTATCGTGAGGAATCCTGAGGCATTTCCGCTGGTAAGGGTGAAGAACGAATATTCCAGGCTGGTATACAACCTCGGTGCGCCAAGACTGGGTGGGCCGATCAGATCAGAGCTCGGCCCCGGGGTGATCCTTAAAGTCAACGGGAAAATAGGTCGCAACTACAGGGTCAGGTTGAGTAATACTGAAATCGGATTCATCAGTGAAGATGATGTTGAGTTGACAGACGGCATAAGGGTGCAGCCCTCTTACAGTGTCACGAGCATGTCATGTGGCCCGGCAGGTGCTGCAGATATGGTTTCCATACCCTGGCTCGAGCCGGTACCCTATGAGGTCTATCCTGACCCCGACGGAAAGCGGTTGGTGGTAACTATTTTCGGGGCTGAGACGGCCGCGACATGGGTGAGCCACCGCACCGGTTGCCGGGTGATCGATAAGCTTACATGGGAGCAGACTTCGCCGGAGACCTTCAGGGTTTTTGTGAACCTGAAGACAGAAGATATCTGGGGGTATGACATTCAGCCCTCAGGAAAGAGCCTGGTGCTGCGGGTGAAGTATCCCCCTTCATATGACCTTTCAGCGGCCAGGCCGCTAACCGGCTTGAAGATAGCCATTGAAGCGGGTCATGGCGGATCAGGCACAGGGGCCATAGGGCTTTCGGGGCTTGTAGAGAAGGAAATCAACCTTGACCTCTCGTTCAGGCTTGGTGATCTGTGCGCAGCCATGGGAGCGGAAGTGATCCAGGTACGTGATTCCGACAGGGACATGACCCTGACTGAGAAGCGCAACATCGCCATCGGATCGGGGGCTGACATGCTGATAAGCATCCATGCCAACGCCGGCGGCAGGGGTTATTTATCGGTTGCAGGCACAAGCACATACTGGCACAATCCCTTCTGGGCTCCTCTGGCACAGACAATATATGACAGGTTGCTTGAGACCGGTCTTCCCGAGTTCGGAGTGGTAGGGTCATTCAACTATACAGTTACAAGGGTATCGCAGATGCCATCCGTGCTTGTTGAGCAGGCCTTCATGACACATGCAGAGGATGAGGAAAAGCTTGCTGACCCCGATTTCCGTCAGCAGATGGCGCAGAAGATTTATGAAGGGATAATAGATTACCTGAAAATGGTGAAGTAGTAACTCTCTGTACTACCGGTCAAGGATATAGCCTTTTGCAATCGAGGTGTAATCGATAACCTGTTGTTCTATCCACATCTGGTTCCTGCCGAGTTCATCTGCCATGATGGCAGCAACCCTGGGTGCCATGACCACCGAGGCTCTGGCATCGAGATAGAGGGCACGGATTCTTCTTGCCAGTACATCATCAACGGTCATGGCCATCTCTCTTCTTACAGCCCAAACCACCTCTGCAATGGTAAAGTCAAATTCAGGATGCAATTTTTGTTCATAGCCTGCAACTTTATCACGAAGCTCTGTAATCTCATCCATGTCGCTACCGTAGATGTGAAGCCATCTAATCCTGTCAGGGTTCTCCATGTAGCCGTGGATCTTCAGATATTTAGTTTTGCAGGGTCTGGAAGGCAGTTTTCCGGTTTTTGCAGCTAGATTGACCGTCTCTTCAGCCATGAGCCGGTATGTAGTCCATTTGCCTCCCGTAATTGTTACCAGTCCGGAAGATGATACCATCAGCTTATGGCTTCTTGATATCTCTTTGGTTTTGGTTTCATCAGCGTTCTTCACGGGTGCTGCAAGTGGACGAAGGCCGGCAAAGACACAAAGAACATCTTTTCTCCCCGGTCTCCGGGTCAGATACCTGCCTGCCGTCTCGAGTATGAAGTTGACCTCTTCCTCAAGTGCTTCAGGTTCCAGAACGAAATCCTTCACAGGCACATCTGTGGTCCCGAGAATTACCCTGCCATGCCAGGGAACACCGAACATCACCCGGCCGTCACTCGTTTTAGGGATCATAATTGCATCATCACCACCGAGAAATGATTTGTCAACTACCAGGTGGACTCCCTGGCTGGGCCTTACAAGCGGATGCTCATCAGGGTTATCCATCCTGATGATGCTGTCAACGAAGATACCTGTGGCATTAATAATGCATTTTCCCTTCAGTTCAAGGCTGTCGCCATTAAGCTTATCCTCAGCAACAACGCCTGAAACATGGCCCTTGACATCCTTAATAAGTTCATTAACTTTTACATAGTTGACGACGACAGCCTTATTCTCAATTGCTGTCTGCATAAGATTAATTGCCAGGCGGGCATCGTCAAACTGTCCGTCGTGATAAGATACTCCGCCTTTTAGTTTATGCTGTACAATCTGGGGTATGCGCCTTATTACCTCTTTTCTGTTCACGGGCAATGAACGACCGAGGCTCATGCTTCCTGCAAGCAGGTCATAAAGCGTCAGGCCGATTGTATAGAAGGGCTTTTCCCACCATAGGTAATTTCCGATTATGAATCTTTGGTTCTTTACCAGGTGAGGAGCGTTCTTCATTAAATAGCCTCTCTCTCGCAAGGCTTCCACTACCAGACCGACGTCACCGTTCTGAAGGTAACGGACACCGCCATGTACCAGTTTGGTGCTTCTGCCGGAAGTTGCTTTTGCAAAGTCAGACTGCTCCAGTAATACCGTGCTGTAGCCCCGGCTGGCAGCATCAACAGCTATACCCAGCCCGGTGGCACCTCCTCCTATTACAATGAAGTCCCACTCCTGCTGTGGACTCTTAAGCCTGTTTATGAAAGCTTCACGGGGAATATTTTTATTGGATCTATCCATCGAAAAATCAGAAATATTAATTACTAAAGATAAGTTGATTTTTATCTTTGGAAAGATTTCTTTTAACCCGGGTAGCCTCATAATTTGGAGAGCCTTGAATATAAGTCAGCTCACTACAAATCAAAATTATATGAGTAATTTCATATTATCCCTTGATCAGGGTACGACCAGTTCAAGGGCTATTATCTTCGACCGGGATGGGCACCCGGTATCTGCAGCACAGGAAGAGTTCACCCAGATTTATCCGAAACCGGGATGGGTGGAACATGATCCTGAGGAGATATGGTCGACACAGTCAGGGGTAGCACTGAAAGCTATGCAAGATGCCGGGCTCAGCAGCAGAGATATTGCAGCCATAGGGATAACCAACCAGCGTGAAACCACTGTTGTATGGAACCGGGAAACGGGAAAGCCGGTATATAACGCAATAATATGGCAGGACAGGCGTACAGCAGATTTCTGCGATCAGCTGAAGAAGGAGGGACGAAGTAAGATGATACAGGAAAAGACTGGCCTGATTATCGATGCTTATTTTTCTGCCACCAAAATAAAATGGATACTGGATAATGTTGACGGAGCGCGAAGGATGGCCGAAGAGGGCAAACTGGCCTTTGGCACAGTGGATACGTGGCTGATATGGAATCTGACAGGAGGAAAATCACACATTACAGATGTAACAAATGCATCACGGACAATGCTGTTTAATATCCATTCACTCACATGGGATGAAGAGCTATTGAAGATTTTCGATATCCCTGCCGGGTTATTGCCTGATGTCAGATCGTCAAGTGAGGTTTACTGTACAACAGAAGGTCTTTTCCCAACGGCTGTTCCGATAGCAGGTATTGCCGGTGACCAGCAGGCTGCTCTCTTCGGGCAGATGTGCACCGAGCCGGGGATGGTCAAGAACACCTATGGTACTGGATGCTTTATGGTAATGAATATTGGCAAGAAGCCTATTGAATCGAAGAATAAGCTTCTTACCACCATAGCCTGGCAGGTAAACGGTGAGACATACTATGCTCTTGAAGGGAGCATTTTTATAGCGGGTGCCGTTGTACAGTGGCTGCGTGACGGACTGGGTATTATTGGCAAGTCATCTGATGTTGAGAAGCTTGCCTCTGAGGTGAAGGACAGTGGCGGGGTATGCTTTGTACCGGCTTTTGCAGGTCTCGGAGCACCACACTGGGACCAGCATGCCCGGGGCACTATTGTCGGGATAACACGTGGAACGACTGCCGCACATATAGCCAGGGCTGCACTCGACAGCATTGCTTTTCAGACTCTTGATGTCCTGAAGGCTATGGAAAATGATTCCGGCATAGAAATACGGGAATTGAGAGTTGACGGGGGTGCTACGATTAATAACCTGTTGATGCAGTTCCAGGCTGACCTTCTGCAGGCAGATGTTGTCAGACCGAAGATAACTGAGACAACGGCTCTTGGAGCCGCCTATCTTGCCGGCCTGGCAGTAGGTTACTGGAAAGACATTAAGGAAATAAGAAATCAGTGGCAGGCAGGCACGGTTTTCAACCCGGGGATGGGTGCTGAAGAAAGAGAAGTGCTTATTAAGGAGTGGAATAAATCAATTAAGGCAGCTCTGTCATGGGCTGCCTCATCATGGGATGGTAACAGGCACCTTGATGCCAATTAGCTTTCTATTCTTTTAATACTTGCACCGAGTGCGTTGAGCCTCACATCCAGGTTCTGGTAACCCCGGTCAATCTGCTCTATATTGTGGATGATGCTTTTGCCTTCGGCGCTCATCGCGGCAATGAGCAATGCCACTCCGGCCCTTATGTCAGGGCTGCTCATAGAGATGCCCCTGAGCTTCTGCTGGCGTTCCAGTCCTATCACAGTAGCCCTGTGAGGGTCACATAAAATGATACGCGCCCCCATATCAATAAGCTTGTCAACGAAAAACAAGCGGCTCTCAAACATCTTCTGGTGTATGAGGACGCTTCCTTTTGCCTGCGTCGCCACAACCAGCAGCACGCTGAGAAGGTCAGGCGTCAGTCCCGGCCATGGATGGTCATATATTGTAAGAACTGACCCGTCAAGGTAATTCTGGACCTCATACAGAGACTGCTCTTCCACAATGATGTCATCCCCCTCTATGGTCAGGTGAATGCCGAGCTGCCTGAATTTTTCAGGGATCACTCCGAGATGTTCCGTGCCGGCATCCTTAATCCTTAGCCCTGAGCCCGTCATTGCAGCAAGACCAATGAAGGATCCAACTTCTATCATATCAGGCAGAAGCCTGTGTGTACAACCCTTAAGTGAAGTCACACCCTCAATTGTCAGCAGGTTCGACTTTATCCCGCTTATCCTTGCACCCATGGAGTTAAGCATGAGACACAGCTGCTGTACATAAGGCTCACATGCAGCATTATATATTGTGGTAGTGCCCTTTGCCATCACTGCGGCCATCACGATGTTGGCCGTTCCGGTTACCGAAGGTTCATCGAGCAGGAGGGAGCTGCCAACCAGACCATCGGTAGTGAGGTTATAGTAACCCAGACCATATTCATAGCTGGCCTTTACTCCAAGCTGTTCAAAACCAACGATATGGGTATCCATTCGTCTGCGGCCTATCTTGTCTCCGCCGGGCTTTGGAATAAATGATTTCTTAAATCTGGCCAGCAGGGGTCCTGCAATCATGACTGATCCCCTGAGCTGGTTTGCCTTCTGGTGAAAGAGTGGGTCAGTTAGCCTTTCTATAGCGATCTCATCTGCAATGAATGAGTAGGTATCCTCGTTTATTCTCCTGACTTTTACTCCCAGTTCTGCAAGAATCACTATCAGCAACCTGACATCAAGAATATCGGGGATATTGGAAATAATTACTTCCTCGCTTGTCAACAGCACAGCACATATAACCTGCAATGCCTCATTCTTGGCTCCCTGGGGAACGATGACTCCGCTCAGCTTATTTCCTCCTGTGACTTCAAAGGACTTCATTTTTGTTTTTTTTCGAAGCTACAATAACTGTTTTAATTCTTATCATTGTGCCAGTGATTACAATTGAAAAAAATATCAACCTGAAGGCCTTCAACACCTTCGGAGTAGATGCCTCTGCACGGTATCTCTGCCGGCTGAGGCAACCGCTTGAGCTCCTAGAACTTTTTGAAACAGAAGAGATAAGGGAGTTGGCCGGTAATCGCGTTAATATACTTGTACTGGGGGAGGGAAGCAATCTCCTCTTTACGGAAGACTACCCGGGCCTTATAATAAAGAATGAGATCAGGGGCATAAGGGTGCTGGAAGAGGACGAAAAAAGTATTTTGGTGGAAGCAGGAGCAGGGGAGAGATGGAATGACCTGGTTGGATACACTGTGGGGAGAGGCTGGGGTGGTATGGAAAACCTGGGAGGCATTCCCGGTACCGTAGGTGCTGCCCCGGTTCAGAATATCGGCGCTTACGGAGTTGAGGTGTCCTCACTTATAGAAAGAGTAACTGCCTGGCATATTGACAGTAAAAAGTGGCTCACACTAAGTAATGCCGATTGCAGGTTCGGGTACCGTGACAGTATTTTTAAAAATGAGCTTAAGAACAAGGCAATCATCGTCTCTGCAGTCTTCAGGCTGACAAAGGGGACTGTGGCAATGTCACTCTCATACGCAGCCCTTACCGCTGAGCTGAAAAGAAGAAACGTATCTCATCCTGACATCAGAGAAGTATTTGAAGTAGTTCAGGATGTCAGGAGAACAAGGCTCCCGGACCCGGCCACCATGGGTAACGCCGGCAGTTTCTTCAAGAATCCTGTTATTGATTCTGGTCATAAGAGCAGGCTGGAGAAAGAATACCCTGACCTGAGCTTTAATCCTCATGGCACCGGGTACAAGATCGCAGCCGGATGGCTTATAGAAAAGGCCGGATGGAAGGGTTACAGATCGGGTGATGCAGGATGCTATGAAAATCAGGCATTGATACTTGTCAATTATGGCTCAGCCACCGGAAAAGATATTCTTGAACTTTCAGAGCGGATACAGGCATCCGTTCTGGAAAAGTTCGGGATCTCGCTCGAGCGGGAGGTGAACCTGATCCCATAAATTATTTCTGAAAAGATTTCCGAATTTGAGTAAGGGTAATACCCTGCTTTCTGTTCTATAACATTGGAAAGAATGTTATGGAGCGAAATTCTATTGAGAAAATCACGGTAGACTCATCAATTCCATTTTTCATGTTTATTTCTGATTATCAATCACTTTCCCTTGTATGCTACAATAGAATGTCAGAGGAAAGCAGAGGTACTTCAATCACTGGCTTTGAATTCAATAGTTTATTGATCAAATGAATAAGGCAACGCACCTCCTGATTCTTGCAGCGATGCTGTCTCTCCAGGCTGTAGCCCAGGGGGAGATCCCTAAGACCGAGATAAGCAACAAAATAATCAGGGCAACGATTTACCTGCCTGATGAACAATCAGGTTATTACAGGGGTACAAGATTTGACTGGTCAGGTGTCATGCCTGAACTAGAATACAACGGACACAGCTATTTCGGACAATGGTTCGAGAAATATGATCCGGTGCTGCATGATGCTATTATGGGGCCTGTGGAGGAGTTTGGACCCTTGGGTTATGATGAGGCGGATACTGGTGCTGTCTTTGTCAAGATTGGTGTAGGTGCGCTTCTTAAACCCAAGGAGGAGAGGTATAACAGGTTCAATTACTATAGAATTCAGGATCCCGGCACATGGAAGATCAGTAAGAAGTCCGGTCAGGTCACTTTCATGCAAGTACTGGAACACAAAAACTACGGGTATAAATACAAAAAGACTGTAAAGTTGGTTAAGGGAAAACCTGTGATGGAAATAACCCATTCACTTGAAAACACAGGGCAGAAAACCATTCAAACGAATGCGTATAATCACAATTTCTTTGTCATTGATGGCAGATATACCGGACCCGGACTAAAGGTTACTTTTCCGTTTGCTTTAAAGGTCGATTCGACCAGAATAAGCAAGATGGCGGAGGTAAAGGAGAATGCAATAACATTCAAAAGAGAACTGGTCATGGGTGAAACCACCAGCCTGGGTTCTTTGACCGGGTTCGGAGCTGATGCAAAGGATTATGACATCAGGATCGAAAATCAAATAACAGGAGCAGGCGTAAGGATAACAGGTGACAAGCCAATTACAAGGCTCATCTTCTGGGCATCACTGAAGGTACTGAGCCCTGAGCCTTATATTAATATCACGGTCGAACCCGGGCAGGAATTCAGCTGGAAGATCAGGTATGAGTTTTATACTTTAAATGCCAGTCGTTAAGCAAATTGAACTGCTGTTCGCAATATTAACTGAGCTAAAAATTTTAGTAATGACAATTAAGAAATATGACTTCATAAAAAGAAATGGCAGGGCTGTGTCTGTTGTGATACAACATGTGTGGCATATGAGGCAGCCGGATTAAAAATGCCGGAAAACGAGATGAAATGAAAAGAATTGAAAATCATTTTAACCCTATACCTAACCTAAACCGCATGCCTATGGATTAATAAAAAATGAAAAAGGACCGGAACATGCTCCAACATTCCCGGTCCAGGTTCAATGTTAAACTCCTACCCTGAATATGAATAATTCCGGGTATTAATTAACCTAACACAAAAACTTTGCAAAACTATGAGAAAAAATGAAAAATCTGGACAAACAGATTATCTATTTAGCAAACTAAAACTGCTGCTGATAGTGACATTCACTTTCATGATTGCAGTGACAAATGTTCTTACGATAACTGCTTCAGTATCTGATCAAAGCAGCCAGCAGCAGAGGATCACGGGAACCGTTACTGACGGTAAAACAGGTGAACCCCTTGGTGGTGTTGTCGTTCAGGTGAAAGGTACAATGACCGGAGAGATCACACAGGGTGATGGTACTTACACCATACCAGTGACCCCGGATACGGAAGCCCTTCTGTTTAGTTTTATCGGTTACCAATCCCAGGAAATAGCAATCTCTGGCAGGTCAATAATTGATGTAGTAATGGTTGAGGAGGTAACTGCCCTTGATGAAGTAGTTGTTATTGGTTACGGTACCCAGAAGAAAAGCCTTGTGACAGGGGCAATAGCAAGCGTATCGAGTGAGGATATTCAAAATTCATCCGTAACCAGGGCCGAACAGGTTCTGCAGGGAAAAGCTGCAGGAGTGCAGGTTATTTCCACTTCTGGTGCCCCCGGGGCAGATATGAAGGTCAGGATCAGGGGTTACAGCTCAAATGGTAATGCTGATCCGTTGTATATCGTTGATGGAATAAAATCTTCGAATATCAGTTTCCTGAATCCGGAGGATATCAGTAACATTGAGGTTCTGAAGGATGCAGCTTCATCTGCCATTTATGGTGCAGAAGGAGGTAATGGCGTTATACTTGTTACAACAAAAACCGGCAAAACGGGAACAGGTGAAATAAGTTATGATTTTCAGTATTCAGACCAGACTGTTGGAAAACTGCCTGACATGCTGAACTCACTCGAGTATGCAACTTATTTTAATGAAGCAGGCTTATTTACAATCGACCCGGCTACCATAACCCATGACACCGATTGGATAAATTCAATATTTGAGCACGGCAACTCTGCAAGACACAATCTCTCTTTTACCGGCGGAACCGATAAGTCAAAATTTCTCTTGTCTCTTTCTGCCCTGAATCAGGATGGGATAGTGGTGATGGACAAAGACAGTTATAAAAGGTATACATTTCGCCTGAATGCAGAAACCCAGGTTAAAAGCTGGCTAAAGGTGGGAACCAGCAATAATTATTCATTTACCAATAGAAAATCAGTAAGAGAGGATAATGAGAGCAGCGGAACTATATCTGCAGGACTTCTGATGGATCCGCTGACACCGATAACCTATGCCGAAGACGAGGTTCTTCCGGCACATGTTCAGACTGCGATTAATAACGGTAAAAAACTGGTTAAAGATGCAAATGGTCTCTATTATGGAATCTCTCCTTATATATCAAAGAACCCGTCGAATCCGTTCGTCGGACTGGAGATGAATAAAACAACCCTTAAAACATGGGTATTGCAGGGAAATATTTTTGCTGAGATACAGCCGGTTAAGCATGTTATGTTTACCTCAAGACTCGGGTACGAGATAGGTAACTCTCTGTCTGAGGGTTGGAACCCGGTCTATTTTTATAATACCTACCAGGCATTTAATGATAATTCAAGTATAGTTGCCCAGGAATCAAATACCAACTTTTGGCAATGGGAGAATTTTGTCAGTTATACCAATAAGTTCAACCTCCACAGTATAACTGTACTTGCAGGTGCATCTGCAGAGTCACGTTCATATCAATATATTTCAGCTTCAGGAGGCACGATGCTGGCCGAAAATGAGGAATTTGCCCAGCTGAGTTTAGTATCATCACAAGCTTTAAGTGGTGTAGGAGGGCAGAAGACTCTTGATAATAAAGCATCTCTTTTTGCCAGAGGCTCATATGACTTTAATAATAAGTATATGTTGCAGGCAACTATCAGGAGAGATGGAGCAGGCAGTTCCATGTTACCTCCCGAAAACAGATGGGGCCTCTTTCCGTCATTTTCAGCCGGATGGTTATTCACAAATGAATCTTTTATGCCAACATCATTTCTGAGCTACGGTAAACTGAGGGCCAGCTGGGGAAAAAACGGCAGCCTCTCGAATCTTTCAAACTACATGTACAATTCGGCTGTTAACCTTCAGTACCTGCTTTACGAACTTGGCGATAACGTGTTGTATACCGCAGCAGCCAGGAATCAGCTTGAAAACCCGAACCTGACATGGGAAACCAGTGTTCAGACAGACATCGGGTTAGATCTTAGAATGCTGAAGGACAGGCTAACTTTAACAATGGATTACTTCTACAAGAAAACTACTGACCTGATAACACCTAATACTCCACCTCTGGAGGCTGGTAATACTGCCGCAATGATAAATGGCGGTGACATATTAAACACCGGTTTTGAGTTCATGGCTGAATTCAAGAGTAATATTGGTGAGTTTAATTATAGTGTATCAGGGAACTTTACTACTCTGAAAAATGAGGTTACCTATCTTAACCCGTCTATACAAAGGATTCTCGGCGGACAGTCATCAGGAGCAGCAACATTTTTTACCGCTTTTGAAAAAGGGTTGCCAGTATGGTATTTCAGAGGGTATAAAACTGATGGAATAAATATGACAACAGGCCAGGCAAATTTTATTGATCAAAATGAGGATGGACTTATAAACGAGAATGACAGGGTATTTATAGGCAGCTCAATACCAGATTTAACTTATGGTGCCAATATCAATCTGTCTTACAAAGGTTTTGATTTTAGTGCCAGCCTCCAGGGTCAGTCTGGTGGCCAGAACATGGTTCTCTGGATGAGGAATGACCTCCCGGGATCAAACTTCCCTAAATTCTTGTACGAAGGACGCTGGACACCCGGAAGTACCGATGCAACAAGACCGAAAGCAGGGTTTAATCCAAATACTCTTTTAAGTGATCAGATGCTTTTTGAATCAAACTTTGTTCGCATAAAGCAAATTCAGTTAGGATATAACCTTCCGCAATCTGTACTGAACATCATTAAACTGAAGTTTGTCAGGGTATATGTATCATTAGAGGACTATTTTACCTTCACAAATTACCCTGGGATGGATCCTGAAGCTGGCAGTACAACAAACAGTCAGCTTGGCCTCGATAAGGGGATGTACCCGATTACCAAGAAGGCAATCTTTGGACTTTCAATTACGCTATAATCTAAAAACGTAAACTATGAAAACTAAATATTTTCTAATTAGTCTGTTTTCAATTGTACTATTAAATGCCTGCGAGGATTTTCTGGATACAAAGCAGCCAGGTGTTTTTACAGTTGATGAGTTCTTTCAAACCGATGCCCAGGCATTTCAGGCTATTCTGGGATGTTATGATTACATTCAGAATGTGTGGGAGAATGTGGAATATGTCCCACAACAAACATATACCATGATGTCTGATGAGGTTTATGCAGGTGGAAGCCTGAGAGGTGATGCCCTTAGGCTTGAGGAGGTAAATGAGTTCCGGCATAGTTCTAACAATAGTCTTATGTCTGATCTTTTCAGCCAGTCTTATAATGGCATATACAGGTCTAACACCATCCTTGAAAGGGTCACTCCTGACACTGATGTCAAGAAACTTGTCATTGCAGAAGCAAAAGTTATGAGGGCTTTCTGGTACTATCAACTTGTTATTAACTGGGGAGATGTGCCTCTTGTAACAAAAGTACTTGCACCCGATGAATATGCTCAGCCACGTACCCCCGCCAGCCAGGTTTGGGCGCAAATTGAAAAGGATCTTACTGAGGCAATAACCGACCTGCCGTTAAAAAGTGCGCAAAGCAAGAGAGACAAGGCCAGGTGGTCAAAGGGAGCGGCTCAATCACTATTGGGCAAAGCCTACCTGTTCCAGAAAAAATATACGGAAGCAGCCAATGAACTCGAAAAGGTTATTATTTCAAATGAGTACAACCTCCATCCGGATTTTTCAAGGATTCTGAGAAAGGATACAGAACTCGGAACAGAATCTGTTTTTGAGGTCATGCAGCCGCTTACCTCATACTCAAGCACTAACGTTCCTCCAACCATAAACAATGTGGCAGGTGAAAGATCACGCTGGCAACGTTTTATGGGTCCTAAAGGTGGCGGATGGTTCGTAGGTCATGCAACAAATCTGCCAATCGGAAACTCAGGATTTGGATTCTGGAATGCAAAACTCGCAGATTATCAATTATTTGTTGATGCAGGTGATCCGGTCAGACGCGCCGGTACAATATTGAGTGAAGCCGAGGTAATTGCAAAAGGAGGTAAATTGAGAAATGCAACCTTTAAGACACCGGAGTTGCCGCTTGGTACTCTTGCATGGTCTAGTGATCCCTGTTTGCGGTTAAAATATACAAACTGGAATGATGAAACACAAGGGCCCACAGTCAATAATAACATAAGCACAAATTACAGATATATTCGTTTTGCTGACGTTTTACTGATGGCTGCTGAGGCAAATAACAGAAAACCCAGTCCTGATGACACTAAAGCCCTTCTATACATCAACAGAGTGAGAGCCAGGGTATCGTTACCCGCTCTTACAGTTACAGGTGACGAATTATTCAGTGCAATAAAACTTGAGCGGAGACTTGAACTAATGTTTGAAGGTCACCGGTATCATGACCTCATCAGATGGGGAGAAGCAGCTGATGTTCTGAAGGATTGCGGCAAACAGATACCCAAAGGTGACGGAACATACATTAGTATTCCGGATGCAGGATTTAAGGAAAGGAACTGGTTGTGGCCAATACCTGAAGTTGAAATGAATGTGAATCCTTTAATGACTCAGAACCCTGGTTTTTAACACTCAGGTAATCATTTAATCATCGTATCTGAATCATTCGAATTGAGAATAAGTCTCCTGATTGACTACCTCGAAAAAAGTGGCACTGCCATCAGGAGACTTATTTCTTTTCAAACATTATACTTAAAAGAAGAAATATGAAGAATTATAAATCAATAATTGTCCTGGCTTTAGTAATTACTCTGATGATGTCATGTACAGGAAATCAGGGCAAGCTGATAGATCCCATTGTAGATACTGAATATGGCAAGGTGCAGGGAGTTGTCAATGAAACCGGCACTGTTGTAAGCTTCAAGGGAATTCCCTATGCTGCACCTCCTGTGGGTGATCTGCGATGGCGTGAGCCCCAGCCTCCCTTGCCATGGGAAGGTGTTCGCGATGCGGCTAAATTCGGTGCAAACTGTATCCAGGTGAACAACAGAAGGCTTCCCTGGACAGAGGAGTACATGATTAGAGGAGAGTCGAGCGAGGATTGTCTGTTTCTGAATATATGGACACCGGCAAAAACATCAATGGATAATCTGCCTGTGCTGGTTTACATTCATGGCGGTGGCTTAAGAGAAGGCTCGGGTGCAATTGATGTGTATGACGGCGAGGAGCTGGCAAAGAAAGGAATTGTTGTAGTCACAATTAACTACAGGGTTGGAGCCCTCGGATTTCTGGCCCATCCCTGGCTCTCTGCCGAATCACCGAATAATGCATCAGGCAACTATGGCTTCATGGACCAGATAGCCTCCCTGAAATGGATGAAGGCCAATATCGCAGCATTTGGCGGGAATCCTGAAAAGATTACAGTTGCCGGTCAGTCAGCCGGCTCACGGTCAGTTCATCAGCTTACCGCATCACCACTGGCTAAAGGACTGTTTTGTGGTGCCGTTACTATGAGCGGTGCCAGTATGGAGAGAATTTCAACATTTATTTCTTCTGATACCGCTCTTGCAAGGGGACTCAGGTTCACCGAAAGCCTTGGCGTTACAAGCCTCGAGGAACTCAGGGCGAAGCCGGCTACAGACCTGATTGCAGATTTTGGGGCAAGCATTGACGGTTATGTTCTTCCGGAAACAATGGTTTATATTTTTGAAAAGGGTCTGCAAAATGACGTTCCGGCTATGGCAGGAATAGTATCTGATGAAGGCAGTTCACGGGAAGGATATGGTAAAAGCACCGTGGAGGAATTCATTAAGAATGCCAAAGAGACCTATGGAGATCAGGCAGGGGAGTTCCTCTCTCTCTACCCTGCAAAAACAGATGAAGAGGCCGGGATCATGTCTGTAGAGGTGGCTCGTGAGAATGGCAGGGTTGGCCTTTATGCATGGGCACTTTTCAGAGCACAGACAGCCAGGACACCCGCTTATACCTATTATTTTTCAAGGGGTATACCATGGCCTGAGCATCCGGAATTCAATGCGTTCCATACTGGTGATGTGATCTATTGGTTCAACAACCTTAAAAAGCTTGATCGTCCCTGGACACAAACAGATACCATTGTTGCCGAGACCGCCTCATCATACCTGGTTAACTTTGTGATAAAGGGTGACCCAAATGGTGAAGGTCTTCCTTTGTGGCCGGCATTTGACTCCGCGAAAGCTGAGACATTGGAACTGGGTTCCGAAACAGGTGTCATTCCGGTTGCAACGGAAGATAAGATAGAGTTTTTCAAAGTTAGATAAGACCTGATCAGGTTAGTTTTTAGGGTTGGAAAAAGAGGGGAGCTGATTATTGAAGTATCACATGCCCCTCTTTTTTTTAAGACTCATGGTGCAGGCATATTTAACGGATTTAACATAAACTAATTCCTAATAAAATGAAAACCAACAGAAGAGAATTTATACAAACAATGGGAGCCGGAGCAGCAGGCTTAGGCATCGCAGCCACGGTTCCGTCATTTGCAGCTCAGCCTGCCCAGGTTGCCGGAACCGGAGGAAGGAAGATGGTATTCAGGGCTGATGATGTTGGTTTTTCTAAGGTGTGCAATATTGGTGCATTCGAGGCGATTGAAAATGGTGTTGTTACCGTAGCAGCTGTTATGCTTGCTGACCCTGGTACTGAAGATGCTCTTGAGAGACTGAAGGCACTGCCATGGATCTCGGTAGAATGGCACATGCATATGTGGGGCGCACCTGTGCTCGATCCTCTCCAGGTCCCTTCTCTTGTGGAAAAGGGAGGTCAATTTGACGGAAGATTCAGAATGGATCTCAGCCGTGCCGAAGATGTAGTCTATGAGGAAGCAGTACGGGAGCTACGTGCACAGCTGGACAGATGTATCAGAATACTGGGCAGGGTGCCGGATACGGGCGGCGGAAACAGAGGTGCTTCTCCGTGGGGCAGAGCAGTCAAACAAGTCAGCGACGAATATGGCCTTGTTAATGACTTTACAAGTGATGCTGCACCTGTCAGTGACAGGTGGATAGAGCATATCAAAGCTGCCAAAAAAGCTGGAGAAGAGTGGGCAAAATACTATGAAGTGCCGGATAAAAGCCTTCGTAGGTGCGATGAGAAATGGGCAAGCCGTAAAATATATAATCCAGGTGGGACGAATGGTACTATTAATCTGTTAACCGACTCTATTTCATCAGTTGAAAAGAATTATGACCCTGTTTTATATTATACCGAAGACCCTAATGGGATACTGAAATACCCTGAGGACTGGATTTTTACAAAAGCATGGCATCCAGGATATGTAGACTACTATGTCTATCGCCTTGGTGAGCGGGTTAACCGGGCCCGCGCCCAGCAATTTGTTGTTGGTCGCACACAGGATGTAGCCGCTATGTGCGATCCGAGACTCAAAAACTGGATCAAAGAAAACCGTATCGAGCTGGTCAATTTCCGTGATGCCTTATACGGAACGAGAGAATATCAGAATCACCTGAAACTTATCGGAAGTGACCTGGCTATTGACTGACAGTGCCTGTGAAACATTCGGAAAAAGAGTGTTTCATGATAAGAAATAATTAGAATAACTCAACAGTAATCAATATGAAAACCAACAGAAGAAACTTTCTTCAAAGCGTGGGGACGGGGGCAGCCGGGCTTACCCTGGCCTCACCACTTTTATTCTCAAGTTCCGGAGTACCTGCTGCCAAAGTTGTTGACAAGACTCCTGACCCTGCATCTCCTGTGAAAAGGAATAAACAGATGTGGCCGATAAAATCAGGACTGAAATCAAAACGGATAAAGTTCGATGTGCCGCAGAACCAGATCAGCTGGGCATTTATGAAAGAACTGAGAGAACATAACAAAACGAAAAAGATATACGACATAAATCCTTATGTTGAGGTCTATCAGTTCCGTGACAATCTGTACGGACTGTTTACAGAAAACTGTGATGGCATGGGCGACGTCTGGATGTACCTTATTATCGGGCCGGAGAAGGTAATGCTTATTGATACTGCTTATGGCCTTGGTGACATTAAAGGACTGGTTGATAAAATTTCGGGAGGTAAGCCAATCGTTGTCGTAAACACCCATGAGCATTATGATCATGCTTATGGTAACTGCCGTTTCGACCAGGTGTACTGTCATGAATACCTGGTGCCATATCTTAACAACCAGAATGAACATATGTGGGATTACCTGTTTGACGCCTTCGGCAATAACATCTGGCTTGAATTTGACAGAAATGACCTGCCTAAGTTTAAGAAATATGAAATTATTGGAGTTAAGGATGGTCACAGATTTAACCTGGGGGGCGACTACGAGGTTGAACTGGTGTTTACGGGCGGACATGCTCCAGGACATGCTGCATATCTGGACAGGAAGGACCGCATATTGTTCAGTGGCGACAACATCTGCAGCGATGTCTCAGGTTGCGGATCTGTAAACATCCCCAGACCCACTCCCCATGGTGAAAATACGGCACTCCAGGTGTATCGTGACAATGTTAAAAGACTTGTCGACCGAATGGATGAATATGATCATATTTTTCCCCAGCATTTTATGAACGACATCGAAAACAATCTGATGATTAACATTCTTGCTGCATGTGATGCAATACTTGCAAACCCTGATAAACCTGATTATACAACTGAAACCTGGGGGAAGAATGCCTCTGAACCAACAGTTAGGTATTTCAAATTTATTAAGGATTTCAGCGTGATTTCATACGGTTACAGGAAAGCTTAATTTTCAAACTAAATTGAACAGGAGGAGATGAAATGGCAGAACAAATAAAAAATATTGTGATGATGGCACCGATTAAAGGTGCATCCAAGGCAAAAAGGATTAAATGGGGCGATTTGAATGATAAGAACAATACCAACTGGATTCAGAACAACCTTAGCTGGACATTCCAGAAGATGTTCAGGGAAGGTAATGATACCATGAAAGTCTATGACATCAATCCGTATGTGGAAGTCTACAAGTACAGCGACAATATGTACGGACTATGGAACCCGAGTCTTGGCAGTGGCGGCGATGTGTGGCAGTATCTTATCATCGGGCCGGAAAAGGCGATGCTTATCGACACCGCCTTTGGCCTGGGAGACCAGAAAGGGCTTGTCAGTCAGCTAACCGGCAATATGCCGGTCATTGTGGTGAATACCCACCTGGGAAGCGATCATTCGCTTGGTAACGTTCTGTGGGATAAGGTTTACTGCCACGAGTATGAAGTGGATAATATCAAAACAGTAGTAAAACCCGGTGCATGGGACAGGTTCAACAACGAATATGTTGAGTATGACCTGAAAGATCTGCCTGAGTATAAGGATTACGAGCTTATTGGCGTGCCGGATGGCCACATATTTAATCTCGGCGGCGATTATGACATCGAGCTCTTCTGGACTGCAGGTCATGCGGCAGGACACGCTATGTTTATCGACAAGAAAGGACGAAACCTGATTGCAGGCGACGATGTGATCAGCGACCGTATCGGGTGTGGCGGTGGTCCAAAAAAAGGAATGTTCTACCAGGAATACTGCAACCTGACTTCATATCGTGATCGTTTGAAGATATTATGTACCCGCCTCGATGAGTTTGACTATGTTTTCTCGGGACACTTTGCAAACAACCTTGAAAACAGTGTCCTGCTTAATATCCTTGAAGCACTTAACGATGTTATAGACGACCCGAAACGTTATACTTACATAGAGGAGTCCGTCAGCAGTACCGGTGCAAAGTCAGTGGCTTATTACAAGCAGGTCAAGGGACTGGGAAGAATAAGATATTCCGAAAATGGCGTTTATCCTTCGAAAGCATGAACTTAGGGTTCGAAGGTTATGAAGAAATATGAGACTAAAGACTAAACATTACTTAATTTATTGAAGATGAAAACTAACAGAAGATCATTTATTCAAACCATGGGAGCGGGCGCAGCCGGCCTGGGTCTTGCCGCTACTGTTCCCTCTTTTGCTGCCCCGGCTGCCGGAGCAACCAATACAGCACCTGCAGGCAGGAAGATGGTCGTCAGAGCCGATGACGTCGGTTTTTCAAAGGTTTGCAATATCGGGGCCTTCGAGACAATAGAGAAGGGTGTGGTGACCTCTGCTGACATAATGCTCGACTCGCCGGGGACAGAGGACGCACTTGAAAGGCTGAGGGCACTTCCCTGGATCTCCGTCGGATGGCATATGCACATGTGGGGAGCACCGGTGCTCGACCCCGCTCAGGTTCCTTCTCTTGTCGAAAAGGAGGGTCCGTTTGCCGGCAGGTTCAGGCTTGATCTCAGCCGTGCTGAGGATGTAGTCTTTGATGAGGCAGTGAGAGAACTCCGGGCGCAGCTCGACAGATGTGTTAAGATACTGGGCAGGGTCCCTGACACCGGCAGTGGCGGCAGAGGCAACTCACCATGGGGCAGAGCCGTTAAGCAAGTAAACGATGAATACGGTCTGCCGTATGGTTTTGCAGGCCAGCCTCCCACCAATGATGAGTATGTAAGAAAGATCAAGGCCGCACAGGATGCTGGTGAGGAGTGGGCAAAATACTATAACGCCACCCCCAGCCCGGCTACCGTTCCAGACGAGCGGTGGGCGAGCCGTAAGATTATTAACGCAGCCGGGACCACGGCTTATATAGATTTGTTAACCGACAGCGTTTCACAAGTGGAAGCGAAGTACGATCCTGTCCTGTTTTATACGGAAGATCGCGCAGGCATCCTGAAACATCCGGAAGACGTTATTATAACGCAGTCATGGCATCCCGGTTATGTTGACTACTATGTCTACCGGCTTGGAGAGAGGGGCAACCGCGCCCGCGCTCAGCAGTTTGTTGTCGGACGTGTGCAGGATGTTGCGGCGCTGTGCGACGTGAGGCTTAAAAACTGGATAAGGGAGAATCGTATCGAACTGGTTAATTTCCGTGATGCACTTTACGGAACAAGGGAATATCAGAACCACCTGAAACTGACCGGCAGTGACCTGGCAGTTTGATAAAACTCTTCAAAATTATTTGTCATACTTAATTTTAACTACTAAAATAACAATGTCAAAGGAAAGAGATAATAGGAGTGAACCTGGCCGCGTCATCTCCGCAGGTAATAAAATAGTACGTTCAGAGCTGCTGAAGATAATCATGCTGTTCACAATGGTTATTTCTGGTTTTGCATGCACCCGGACGGATGTTCCTTCAGGGTTCAACCCCTCAAGATTGAAGCAACTGGGAGATAGTATACATTTTGGTTCATATATCGTTTACAAAATAGGGGATAGGGTCTATAAAATCTGTGATCCGGGGACACCCGGACTAAAAGGAGGCGGCCTGGTTGGGGTAGATGTTTATATTATCTGCGGAAAGGAGAAGGCCTTGATGATTGACCTGGGCAATAATTATATTGATGGTTATGCAGGAGATCTGATTACACCCCGTGAGAATGCAAAAGAGGAGTTTTTGGAGGTTGTCAACGGATTAATTGGCAACCTCCCGCTTGATGTTGGTGTCACACATATGCACCCTGACCACAGCGGTATGACGAAAGCATTCCTCGGCAGCAGTGTGCCATTGTTTATTGGTGAGGGAGAGGACATGGAAAGGTTCAGAACCATGCATGCCATAGATCCTTCGGTATATCAGATCTTCAGACATGGTGAAAAGACCTTCGATCTAGGAGGCGGACGAACTGTTAAAACCTTTTTGGTAAGGGGTCATTCCAATGGCGGGACTGTCTTCCTGCTAATGCCTGATATGATGCTTTTTACCGGAGATGCTATCAGCCCGGGGCCTAGAAGGAAAAGAGAGTTGCGTTCTGCTGAAGCATTTGGCTATTTCAAAGAAGATATCAACAAGCTTGTGTATCATATTAAGGATAATTTTGCACCCTATGACAGGTACAGGTTGCAGGTTTACACCGGTCATTCTGCGGAGATGATCTTTCATGTCACAAAAACTGATTTAATGGATACAATGCTCGAAGATGCCGGCTATGGTGATTGGAGGTTTGTTCAGGATATGGCAAACTGTGTAAACGGAATAGCCAGTGGAATATGGCTTGATGAGGCGAGCGGATGGCACCATTTTGAGGTGGCTCCTGGAAGGAATGGTGAGAAGCAGATTCAGATAGTCTACTACCTTGGTGCAGTGATAATACCCGAAGAAGTTGCTTATGCGGCATCGGGCATGAAAGTGCCTGAATAATGAATTAAATGATCAATCATTAAACAGGAAGGATGATCAGGCCAGCGTAAGCATAATTCGCAGAAAGGGAGGCATTTATTTTTCCGGGGTGAAGCCGACTGTCTGTGCAAGTATTATGGCCTGATGTGGTTTAAGTTCCATTTCAGGGGCCAGCTTGTCACGCGGTACCATTGCCCTGATGACGCAGCCAAGTCCCTCAGAGGCACAGTATAAATAGACATTCTGTGCCATGAAGCCTGTGTTTGCCCATGATGAGAGCAGGTCGGTATCAGTTATTGTATCCCCCTCTTTCTTGCCTCTCTTTGTCATGTCAGAAACATATACGAGGTTTACGGGTGCCGTTGCAGGAAAATCCTGCGTTCCGGTCAGAGCGCGGATATCCCTGTCATGGATTTGCTTCAGGATATTTGCCCTGGCATCGTAGAGATAGAGTCCGCTCTTCAGTGTGACATAGACGTCCATCTCCTGGCGATTATGTGATGAAGGGGCCGTACGGTTACCGGCTGGTTCGCGGTTGATGCCCCATGCTGCCCAGAGAAGGTCTGAAAGCTGTTGCACTGAGAGATTGTCACCGGTGAAAGTTCTCACCGACTGTCTCTCATTCAGCGCATCCATCAGAGGTTTGCCCCCTGATTTATGCGGGACGGGGAGAATAATATCCTGTGCTGAGACCATCACAGGGGTCAAAGTTAAGCTCAATATAATAAGAATGAAACGTGTTTGAAAGATCTTTTTCATTGTTGTAATTATAAGCTACATTTAAGCAAGGATAATTCAAATGTACGAAAAAGTTCGGATCAGCTTAATGTACATTCAGTGATCCCGAAGCTTCCTTTATTGCATTAGGGCTCCTATAACGCCCGGCTCTTCGTCAGGTTCCTGCCTTCTTCGGATAATCAAGGCTGTTGACTATCTCCAGGAAACGCTTGTTTTCCATGAGCGGCTTCAGGTAATAATCCCTGTTGAACCAGGGAATGAAATCCTGCCTCTTGTCAAATGCTCTTTCGACATATACCATTGCCTGTTCCTTGTCGCCCAGTACAGTTAAGAGTTCTGACAGTCCCCAGTTGAACCACGGACTTTTATATCCTTTCAACCTGTCGACAATTATCAGTGCGCTGTCACGATACCCTGCCCTGACATAGCTTATGCCAAGGTAATGTTCGAATAACCTGGTTTCTTTCAGTGCCTGGCGTTGCAGTTCAATGGCTTCATCATACCTGCCCGTCTCGGCATATGCCAGTCCCAGTGCTGCCTTACCCATGGCATATTCAGGGTTGATTTCGATCGTTTGCCTGGCAGGATCCACAGCCTTTTCGAACTCACCTATCCAGAGATAATACCACGCAAGATTATGAATGAAATAGAGTTCGAGGGGGTCTATCTCAATGCATCTCTTAAACTCGTTAATGGCCGTCTCCAGGTCTCCTTCAAGAGTGATATACCATCCGTAATGGTAATGCGCAAAGGCATTGTTCGGGTTAAGCTCCAGTGCTCGTGTCAGATGATCCCTGGCGGTTTTGAAGTCCCAGTCAGAGTAGAGGGCATTTGCGCCAAGAGCCACAAATGCATCTGCAGCTTCTATGTTCATCGAATCGAGTTCAAGGGCTTTCTTTGCATAAGCCTGCGACAGCTTCCCTGCATCCGGGCCGACATCGGCAATGTGGCTTCCGGTGGTGTATGCCCTGGCAAGTGTAAGGTAGGGGAGCGGATCTGCCGGATCAAGGTCTATTGCCTGCTGTAAATAGGCCAGGCCTGTCTGGAAATCCTCTTTTGTAAGCTTGTTCATGTAATATTCACCCCTTCTGCACAACTTCCTGACCTCGGGATTGTCGTGTCTGTTTGACTGCACCAGTTTGTGCTGTTCCCTGGAAAGGCCGATCTTCATCTCCCTGAATACATTGTTTACTATCTCCGGGTAAAGCGCTGTCAGTTCATTCCAGGATGTTTCGTACGACTTTGTCCAAACGTAACGTTCCTGGGGCACTGCTTCCACAAGTCGTACTTCGAGCCGCAGTTTCTCCTCGCTGCCTTTCACGGCTGTCTCAAGCAGATATTTGACCTGCAGTGTCTTAGCTATGGTACTCATTGGCGCCTTGCTCTCCCTGAACTGCACGGTAGATTGCTTGGGACGCACCACCAGCTCCCTGGTGCAGCTGAGAGGTGTAATGATGTCGTCATGGATTGACATTGGAATCCAGTCAAGATCGGTGTTTCCCGTAAGGTTCGACACCGGAAGAACGGCTATGGTGGCGATATTGGCCTTTCCCGGGCCCAGAGACATTGTTCTTATGTTTCTTATCCAGCCCGGGTAGACAAGGAGAAGCAGCATGACAACTAACAGAGCAGCAGAAGCTATCGAGGCAACCGCCCTCGCCCTTTTTGGTGTACTCCTCTTCTCGGGCTTCCGCTCCTCTGCTGCCAGCCGGCCGCCCTCCTGCTTATCATAGGTTTTATAGGTCCTTGACATGCGCTTCTCCTTGTTGGGGTGCATGCCGTAGATAACCTCTTTCACGGCGTATGCCACCTTGTTTATCTGGTCCCTGTAGAATGTGTTATTACGGTTCTTTTCGGGACTGTCAGAGGGAGTAAGGGGTCTGTTTACCCCGGCAGCAGAAAAGATAAATTCTATTGCCCTCAGCCTTGTACCGAGCTCATCTTCCACCAGCTTTATATCTGAACTATCGAGCTCCCTGATCACTATAGGGATTATGCGGCTGCTTACATTCCCGCTGTATAGTTTGATGTCCCTGCCAAACTCATCCTCTGAAGCCATTTTATTGAAGGCCACGAATTCATGCTGCCAGGCAAAACTGCCTGGGTCACAGTAGGTCTGTGACAGTATTGGCATGAATATCAGGCATTTGAGTTTTATCTGCAGACTCTTGTCCACATCATGCATCTCGAGCAGTCCGTCATGCGGATTCTCATCGAAATAGATGCTGATGTCTTCCTTGAATGTGGCATCAAGTTCATTCTGCAGGTCTGCAACAAACCTGGTGACCCACCCGTCAAACTTGTTGTCCTTCTGTCTGTAGCTGATGAAAATATCATATTCATAGCCGGGTAATATGCTGGGCATGGCAGATATAGGTTGGTTAAACAAGACAAGTTATGAAAAATGGTAACCTGTGTCAAATAAAAAATCGAGGGCAGTCTGTCGTGAAGGTTTGTGCTTGATGGTGGAGCTTGCTGGAATCAGGCGGGGGTGTGCCGCCTCGTGGGGCTCGGCGGCACCGTCCCTTAGCTTGCTCACCTGCAGGCTGGTTCCTCCTTCGCTCGCCGAAGGCCTTAAGGCTCGGTCTTAAATACAAAACACCACCAGCCTGTATCTTTATTCCTGTCGCTTCATCGCTCACTCTTCTCTTGGCCTGCTCGCCCATTCGCCCATTCGCCCATTCCCCCACACGTCTGGGCGCTTAAGATAAGAGGCGGGGGTGTGCCGCCTCGCGGGGCTCGGCGGCACCGTCCCTTAGCTCCTGTCCTGCAAATACAAAACAACCACCATGCTGCGCATGGTCTTTTTTGTTTTTTCAAATCCCCCTTCAGAAAGCAAGCTTTCTTCGGGTCTTTTAAAAAACAAAAACCCCCTTTCGGGGGTGGTTGTTTTAAAAACCCCCTTTCGGGGGTGGTTGTTTTGTGCTTGATCGTGGAGCTGGCGGGAGTCGAACCCGCGTCCAGGCAAGGCGACCATATGCTTTCTACATGCCTCTTGTTTAGCTTGTTATCCCTGCCATATTTCTGTGGTCAAAACCTGGTGATCCTGCATACCCACCGAATAAGCCACCAAAACTGGTATTCCGGCTTGTTTTAAAGAACATGCTTTATACCGATAAAAGTAGTTATAAATTCCCTTTGTTCAGCACACCTATCAGTAGTAAAAAAGGGGGTCAAGCTCTGTAGTGTTATTATATGAACCTTCCTACAGAGCTGAACCCTTTTCCATCTTACATCCTGCACTCGTCCATCAGGCTGTAATATGTCCCGTCTCCACACAAAATGACATGGTCCAGGACTTGGATATCCATCACCTTACCAGCCTCAGCCAGCTTCTTAGTTATGTTGACGTCAGCTTCTGAGGGTATTGGATTGCTGGAAGGGTGGTTATGTGCCAAGATGATTCCTGTTGCATGCGCCTTCAACGCTGTTTGCATGACAATTCTTGAATCTATTATAGTTCCTGTAATTCCACCCTTGGAGATATCTGCTATCCCAAGAACAGCATTCTTATTGTTCATGAGAAGGATTTTGAATTCTTCGTGGTGTTCTATAGTGTCTTTGTTCCAGTGCTCCCACAGCACCTTGAATGCATCCGCTGAGTGGTGAATCTGTACCCGCTTTGATGCAGGAATCTTGCTTTTGTAAATGATCTCAACCTCTGATGCTAACAATTCTTCTTGTTTATTCATATTCGTATATGTATTAAAGTAAAGGGAGCGCCCTGACGAGCACTCCCGTATTTCAAGTTAATGAAGAAGGATCTGGAATACCTGGAAAGGATAAGCCAAGCCTCCTATAACGTAAACCATATGGAGATCCCGGGTTACCTGGACTTTTTCGACATATTTGATGTCTCCAATCTTCCACCCCGCTACATCTATCAGAACCCTGACCTTAAACGGACATCTGATTTTGTATAACCTCTTTCCGTAAATGACCAGGATGCTATAGGGGTCACATAACCTCCGTATCTCATCGAGGGTTTTTTCATTGCTCATTGAGGTACCATAAGTATTGCCCCGTTTTCAGGCTGTTTAACAATACCTGCGTGAAAGACAGTGCGTTCACAGTCCTGTCCAGAAATGTGTCAATGTATGAGCTCTTATTGGCACCTGTCAGCAGGTTATAAAATCTAAACAGGTTTATGTTCCCATCATCATCCCGACAGAACGATTTGTCCTTGTAATAATCGCGGATCACAGTGTTAACCTGCGAGTCACCCAGCTCAAGGGCAGGTATCCCAAGCTTCTCACGGCTTGTAAGGAATGGGTACATTCTCAACCTCCCTACCAGCTGTGCAAACTGATGGTCAGTAAGCCCATAGTCAGCAAGGTTACGGAGAGTGTGTAGCTGCTTCTGTGCATTGAACATTGCAAACAACTGGAATGCCCTGTTAAGGAGTTCGTGTGTTGTTCTTGCCCGGAGATCTCCCTGGTAGCCATCCGTGGACACGCACAAATTTATGCACACAGAATTCTTGAATCCGATCCATATCTTGAATCTTTCTTCACTTTTCTTGCTCCTCAGGTTTTCCAAATTATAAGCTCGAATCCCTCCAACTACTAAGGACATCTGATTGCCGTTTACAGTATCAGTGATGGCAGGGATTTCATACATAAATATCATTCGCTCATAAAAGATCGTACGCTCGTAATCCTGAAGTGCGTTTGCCGGTTTCCCGACAGCAGATGGTATACGCCCTTTGATCGGATGTGATACCCTTATAGCTGGATCAAGTATTCTTTCTGCTGGAAATGCCAGAGAAACCGCATCACCAATGATATCTATGAACTCCTGATGGGAGATCGTTGATTCACTATCTCTGAAACTTGGTATGGTACACTTCTGTTTCAGAAGCTGGTAAGGGATAGACTGCGTGTTAGCCACCATGAAACGGCTATCAGAGGTTCCGGGTACTTCAATGTCGGTGATTACCTCCGCATTGTTAATAGTCATTAGTTCTTCCATAAGGTATGGTTTAAGGGGTTACAACTGCTGCAAGGGTTTCTATCTGTGCCTTGCGTCTGTATATGGCGGGTTCTATGCGCTTGCGGTACTCAGGGTACTTCTGGAAGATATGGCGCAGACCATCTATACTGGTCGTTTGCTCAATCTCCGTCTCAATGTCACTGACCTTAAAGCCACTCATACACCAGTCCTTTATCATAGCACCAGTTGCCTCCGTGATTATTATCGCGGGTTTGTCGCTGAAGAGACCAGTCCGATCTTTGCTCGCTGTAGCATGGTGTTTAATATCAATATCAAACACAATGGTAAGCTCGTAATCCATTCCGTCCCGGGTTACTCCTTTTAGCCCTACCTTCTCAGGAACAACCTTTCCGTTACGTTCTGAGAGAACATAGTCCTGCTTGCTTCTTATCGTGGCAATGATGTGTGCAGGACTCTGCAGAATTTTATTCACGAACGAATTGTGCATTGGTGTTACTTTGCTCCAGTTGGTAAAGGAATTGCCCATCATGTTTGAGTGGACATCTATGATCCCGCCGGAACCATCCCACTCGTGTGAAATGCTGTCGATGATTATCACTTCCATACCAGCAGCCTCACACAGTTCGATTGCTTCGATGTATTTTGCCGGAGAGAATGGTGGACCGATTGTTACTACACTATAGTCTCCAAGATGAGCGTAGAGATCTGCTGAGTGATTTTCTGAATCCACGACAACGATCTTATCCCAATCCTTTACCAGCCCGTAAGCCAGCAACAGAGCTGAGTAGGTCTTTCCAGACCCGGAAGGTCCCTGAAGACCCATTTTGATTACTGCTTGCCGTCTTTCGGCTTTCTGTAGTTCCATATTCAATTCGTTTTAATGGTTAATACACAAAAGAAAAAGGAGACTTACGCCTCCTTCTTCCTGCCCTACTGGGCAAATTCAACCGAGAGTGGTTCCTTTTCATAAACCATCTCGTCCAGGGCTGCCTCATTTGGATTATACGTCCACCTGTGGTTTAGGGTCAGGATTTCCCCGGTCTCTCTGACAGTGTATTCATAAGGATCGCATTGGATTCTGGTGATCCGTCCAGGTAGCTTAGTCCCTATCAGGCTTTTGCATGTGGGTTCGTCGAATGTGCTTGTGATGCTTGCCTGCTTGGCTGTAGCATAATAGCGACCTGATTCTTCTGAGAGAACCATTTCCATACCTCCCTGAAGGACAAGTGCATAGAACTTTTTACCGTCAGCGGATTCCCGCTCGGCATAACCAGAAATAGTTACCATAACTTTAAGTTTTTAATTGTTAATACTTTGTATGCTTCTGACGGGGTGTTGTTCCGTCAGAGTAAAGGGGGGGAGTCCTTCGGGAGGTACCTGTTGAACACACGCACCGGGTTGCCGAAAATATTATATAATTTATTTTGGTGGATATACTGACTGAAGGTAGTGGGTACGCCGCACGATCTTCCAGCAAAGCAGCGGCAAGAATCAATCTACGTTACTATCATTCCACTTACCAGCCTGAGAGTGATGTCGATTGGGGAGGTACGGAGTATGGTCCTGGTAGGGAAAGCGGAGGTGGGAATTTTCTGCAATCCTATTAATAATATAATAGAAATGCAGTTTTTTCCCAATTTGACACCTGCGGTAACGGTTGACAGTGGTCACCAACTGCTACGGAATGTGGTCAGATTATCCGGCGTATGCTATGGATCAGGTTCAGCTTCTTCAATTATGCCGAGATTCATGACATGACTTACAGACTGAAACAAGCCATTTGATGGGTTCTTTCCCTATGTTCCGTCTCGCGTATTTCTTGTGGTGGACTTGGGTTGCAGGTGCTCCACAGTAAACACAGCGCCAGTTGTCTCGTTTGAGCACTACATAGCGCTTACGCTTCCAGTCATCTGATTTTAAATACTCGTTTCGGTAATAGCTGCGACGGCGTTTACGCTTTATAAGAAACGACCAACGAGATAACACCAATAAGACTACGAAAATGATAATAATGGTTAGGATCTGATCTTCCATAGTATTGTCTCAATGGGTAATTTAGCGCGAACAGAATGCTTTCAATTTTCTTGTAGACTTTTCTCCATTTTTATGCTGCTATGCTTGCACACAACGTTCGGCAGATGTTTTGTTACCATATTATCACCGTTGTATGATGAAGGTATCGGAAGGTAATTGCGTTTACCGACCTGTTAGCGTTAGTTCCATTGGATTAACAGTCCTGTATAATTGTGGATAAAAGTTCATATAGGTAATACAGACCTGCAAGTATGATGCTTATCTGACCAGTCACCATTAGCCACTTTTCACGTCTCTTTCTATTCATGTCTTTACGAAATCCTCCCTGATAATAGGTATCAATTCCTTTATCAGTATAACGAAAACTTTCAATTTCATCAGGATTATCCTCATATGGAAGTACGTTAATGTAATCACCGAGTTTCATTATATCAATAACAAATTGAAATACTGTAGAAGTTATCCTATTATTTATTGCATATAGTTGACCTTGTATTACTAAAGGATCTGTTTTCCCTTTTATGTATCCGCAATAGGATTTTATTGTGTACTCATTAATAAAATCCATTGCTTGCGCTATATCCTTATAAGTTGCCTTATCAATTCTGAAAACATCTTTGTTTTTGATTTGCCTTTTCATAGGGTTTGGTATTAAATTAACATTTACTTTCGGTGGGATTAGGAACGGATTGGAAGGTAATTGCTTTTGCCGATCCTTTTGGCAGACGCAATTATTTTGGAAACCATTTCTTGGAGTTCTCCTCGAGGAGTTGTCTAATGTTAATAAGCATGTTTAATACTCCAGTAGCAGCCTCATCATATGTTGAATATTTCAGTTTTGCTAAAGCTTTAAAATCTTTACCTAATGAGGCATTGATAACAACCTGATCCCAATTTGTTATCATATGATCAAAATAATTCTTTGTATGAATACGGATCTCGGCTGAAGGAAATCCAATATCCTTCTGCTTTTTTGATACTTCAAGGATTCTTAATAAAACTTCATCAGGAACAGTATTTATTCCATTCCAACTTTTTCTCGGAAGAGGATGAGGCTTATCATTCTTTTCTGGATCTAACGTATCTTTGATAGAGTTTCTCCCATATTGAACTTCTTCGATTAATGTGTTAAGAATGGCTACTCCGAGTTTACTGTAACTCTTACGTTTTCGCAATTCATCTATTTTGCCAAACAAGAAAAATGCAATAGCTGCTACAACAATTGGAGCAATTACATTTTCTGAGAAACTCTGTATCCAGGTGGTCTCAGTGATAGATATTAGTACCATAGGTTAATAATTTAAATTTTTACTTAAGCTATAAAGTCCAATATAAAGTATCTGCCAACGTTCAGCTGTATGTGCTGTTGCTGCTTCAATACCATTCTGCATCTATCTGAGCGAAGGCAATTGTATATGCCGAGCTGTCAGTAAACGTTATCTTATTGATAATGAACTAACTCTTTCGTCAAGCTCATCAATTCTATCTGGAAGAATATATATGTATTCAATTAAGTAATCTAACAAGTCCATCATTAGAGTTGAAATATTTTCATCTGGTGCTTTTTCCAAATCAAAATGTGCCCCCAGATTACCTCCCTTCCGAAGTGATTCAGCTAATGTGATCAATGGCTTTTGTAGGTCAATATGTTTGGGTAATTCTTCCAATTGTTTTGCGAGTGGCATATTTCTTTTTTCTAGTGGCAAAATTTCTTTCATTATACCTTCCAGCATTCTCCGATTGAGTACTGCAGTAGCTGTCCACTCTCCAACATTATAAACATTTATTGCAGATTCATAAGCTCGTTTTAAACCATCATTGAATTTACTCGATTCATATATCCCATTCAAGGGTGTTCTGGTTGATGGCTCTGGATGTATATAAAGCTCCCCTTCACGGGGGTTTAAAACGCTATCCGCGAATCCAACATAAATAAAAACGGAAATCTTTCTACAGCCTGAGCAAGCTGAAGAGCAATAAATTACTGGTTGAGGGATACTTTTTATATCCCAGCTGAGACGGAAGTTGACACTACGATTGCAGTGCGGGCAGTACCAGTCTACAGAAGCAGGCAGTAAGGTATTTGCCACTTTACTTGTTTGTGCAAATGCCTTAGGAGGTATTAATTGTATCATAACTTACAGAGTTATTAAGATCTATACTGTTGGTTTCATTCAATAATTATTAGCTACTTTTTAGCTATGAAACCTATAATTATAAACATGTAACAATAAATAAGTATCCACTGCATCGCTGCCGCTCCCTACCAGCCGATAAAATCACCCAAAGAAAGTATTGCGTATCAAATTTAATAAATGGCTTTCAGACTGCCTTAGGTAGTTACAGGAAATTTTAACAATTATTGATCAACTTTCCGATAATTAAAGTTTTGTTTTGGAAGTCATTATGTACTAAAAAGATCTTATTGCTATAATGCAGATTCCGTTATCGGATTTATTACCGTTATTAAATGTTCCACCAGACAGAAATGAAACATACCAGGCATCGTTCTCCATTACTTCAGAAGAACACCAATAGCTGTAACTTTTATAATCACCTATCTTCCCCAGATCATTCTTAATTAGCCGAACATAGATTAACTTTAATTCGTCTAATGAGGGAAGATACCAATCACTAAATCCTGATAGTTCAAGAGCGTCACATATTTTGGCTGCAATCCCATTTTCATTACACCCATTTACAATAGCTGTCGTATTTGCCTTCCCCGATCCTAACGATGTTCCTGTTCCTCCTATTAATGTGCCAAGGCAACCCCAATTTGCATAGCCTACATCATAGGGAGACGCAATCAATCCATGTAGCCCAGAAGGATCAAGATAGAAAATATAACCTCCCCCATAGGACTCTCCGATGTAGTGTGGCGAGCGCCAAGATGGTTTGCCATCTATAACAGAAAGTACCTGACCGTCATTTCCCTTTGGAAGCCTTGTCCAATTAGTACCGTCGTAATACAGGATATCACCGGCTGATTGGTTTGGGATAGATATATGTGTAGAATTATCTGGGGTAAATCTTACCCACTTTGAACCATCAAACCTCAGTTGATCATTAAGAATTGCTCCTGTGAAATCAAAATCTGTAATACCATATCCCGCTAAAGTTGTAGGCTTTCCGGTAAGACTTGACCATGTACCATCAAATAAGGTGGGTTTGCCGGACAGGTCATTATAATTGCCACTGAAGAGAAGAGGCTTGTTTGTCAAGTCGTTGTAGTTTCCACTAAATCCGTTAGCTGCTGACTTTGCATACAAGGCATATGGAACACTTAAAAATTGGGATGTTCCGCTAATTGTATAGTTAGTTCCTCCTGTCGGATCGGTTTCTGTCTTAAGATAGTAGTTGCCTGAAGACCAGTCGATAAGTGAGAAGTTGCCAGTAATTACTAATCCCGT